>NZ_BRCY01000014.1:0-88585 GCF_023708045.1 Halomonas sp. NCCP-2165 | reverse complement strand
GGCTTCCCGAGCCCCCCTCGCCGCCCCTGCCCCGAGACTGCCCGCGCCCCTGGCGCTGGTCGGCGAGGCCGTCCCTCCGACCGCCAACGACGAGGTGTGGTAGATGCTCGCCGTCACCCGACTGAGCGGCGACCGCCGGGCGCTGGGGTCCGCTCATGGCGAGGCTCACGGCGCGACCATCCAGGCCGGGCTCGAGGCCTATGCGCGGCTCTTCCGCGACTTCGCCGGCCTGGGCTGGGGCCAGGCCCGCCGCGACGCCCTGGCCCTGCTGCCGGCCATCGAGGCGCACTTCCCGGCGATCCTCGACGAGGTGGACGGCATCGCCCGGGGCGCCGGCGTCGAGATGGAGGATATCCTGGTGCTCAACTGCCGCAGCGAGATCGCCCTGACCCACGCCGGCGACGGCTGCTCGGCCTTCTCGCTATGGCAAGGCGGCCAGCAGTGGCTGGCCCAGAACTGGGACTGGCGCGGCGACCTGGGCGCCGCCGTGGTCGCCCTGGAGATCCACGGCGAGGACGCCCCGGCGCTGCTCAGCCTCGGCGAGGCGGGCATGGTCGCCAAGATCGGCCTCAACGCCCACGGCCTCGGCGTCTGCCTCAATGCCATCCGCTCGCGGATCTGCGGCGAGGGCCTGCCGATCCACTTCGCCCTGCGCCGCTGGCTGGAGGAGCGCGACTTCGCTACCGCCCTGGCCCACCTGGAAGAGGCCAGGGTCGCCTCGCCGGCGCACTTCCTGGTGGCCGACGCCCGGGGCCACGCCCTGGGCCTGGAGGTCAACCCCGGCCCGGCGGGGCGCCTGACGCCCAGGGACGGCGTGGTGACCCACACCAACCACCTCTGCGATCCCGGCTTGCGCCAGCGCCTGAAGGACTTCCCGCGCCCCGACTCCGGCCCCCGCCTGGCACGCCTGGACGAGCGACTCTCGCCGCCCCCGGAGGCGGCGGACGGCGAGGCGCTATTCGAGATCCTCGGCGACCACCAGGGCTTTCCCCATGGCCTGTGCCGCCACCCCGACCCCCGGCAGCCGGCGGCGGAACGCATGGAGACCCTGTTCGGCGTGGTCATGAACCTGGGGCGCGGCGAGCTCTGGGTGCGCCTCGGCAAGCCCTGCCAGGCGACCAGCCAGCGCCTGTCCCTCGCCCCGGCTGGCTAGGCGCCGTCCGGTATCTCGTCAAGTGCCGCACAGCAGGCCACTGGCCTCGATCGCCGCCAGGCGCCCGCCGGCGATACCGGAGATCCTCGTCAGCTCGGCGCTGCCGCCCCAGGGACGACCGGCGACGATGGCCGCGGCCCGGGCCGCCCCCACATGGGGCAGCCTCGCCAGTTGCTCGGCATCGCTGGCATTGAGGTCGATGCACCCCGGCGCACCTGCTGCCGCCAGGTGCACGCCGCTCTCCCGGGGCCGCGCGACCAGCTCGCCGCCGTTCCAGGTCATATAGACCGGCAGGTGATCGGAGACCCGCGCCCGGGCCTCCCCATGGCTCAGCGGCAGCAGCTCGGTAAAGCGCAGGATTCCCGCCGTCTCGGGACCCGGATGCGCGGCGTCGTACCAGAGGTTGTCGTAGAGATTGGCGTACTCCCCCGGCGTGGTCCCCAGGGTGGTGCGCCCCCTGGTGATAGCCGGCAGCGCCCCCGCCTCGCGCAGCGGCGCCCAAGCCGGATGCGTGGGGGCCAGATTGAAGTCGCCCATCAGCAGCCGCGGCGTGCCCGGACTCACCTCGTCCAGCCAGCGCCAGTAGTCGGCCAGGGCCTCGATCTCCGGGAGGCGGTCGGCCACCCCGTCGCCATAGACCACATGCACCGTGGCCGCGGTAAAGACCTCCCGGGTGTCCCGGTCGCGGAAGCGCGCCGAATAGGGCTCGCGGCTGAAGCGATCGCCATGGTCGGTGAAGACCACGGCGCCATCGGCATAGGCCACCTCGCCGTCGCGCCACAGAAAGCCATAGTGCTCGCGATAGCTGCCATGCCCCAGGGCGTGGCTGGCCATCGATGACCAGGCCTCGCCGGAGAGCCCCTCGAGGCGAGCCTCCAGGCGCTCCAGGGCGGCGGGGTCCATCAGCTCCTGCACCGCCAGCAGGTCGAAATGGCTGGCCACGTGGGCCACCTCCGCCATCGCCTTGTCGTTGTTCCAGCCCAGGTGACGAATATTCCAGCTACCGATAATGACATCGGCCCCGGCCACCGTCGGCAGGCAAAAGGCCAGCCAAAAACCAAGACACCGCCGCATGTCTCCTCCGCGCAAAAAGCGCCTATGCTCGCGGTGACGGCAAGGAAAGGCAACTCGAATATAAGCGCCGAATGGCGACAGCGGCAGGAAAAAGGCCGGCGATTCACGCCGGCCGGCGGCCACTCAGGTCACGGCCAGCCACAGGGCGACCAGGGCCATGGCCGCCAGGAAGAGACAGAGCCCCAAGCGGCGATAGGGAATGACCGCCTCGCCGACCTGGGTACAGTGGGGATCATCGGGGCGATAGCGGACCCATAGCCGGCGCCCCTCGGCATACTCGGCCAGGGCGGCCTCGGCTTGCCGGCGGCTGGCGAAATCGGGCGCCCCGTCGAAGCGCCCCAGCGACGCCTCATAGGAGCGCTCCCCGACCCGGAAGCGGTAGCGGACCCGCAGCCGATAGCGTGGCTCAGGACCGTGGCGATCGCGCCGGGTGGCGTGCGCCTC
Organism: Halomonas sp. NCCP-2165; assembly: GCF_023708045.1. Taxonomy (NCBI): domain Bacteria; kingdom Pseudomonadati; phylum Pseudomonadota; class Gammaproteobacteria; order Oceanospirillales; family Halomonadaceae; genus Halomonas; species Halomonas sp. NCCP-2165. The sequence continues at coordinate 85,914 of NZ_BRCY01000014.1, read as the reverse complement.
GAGCTCCTCCACCGCGGCGCCGACCACCACCGCCTCGACCCGGGGCCAGCGCCGCACATCGCGCCGGCGCCAGACCGCGCGGCCACTGAACAGGGCCCCGAGGGCGGCGGCCAGGGCCACCAGCCAGGGCAACAGGGCACTCATCCCGCCAGGGCCTCCTCGACCAGGGAGCGCGCCTCCGCCGCCATGGGCAGCCCCAGGGCCAGCTCATGGGCCCGCGGCGACATCTTCTTCCAGGTCTTCTGCACGATGCGGATCAGGTGATCGTGCTCCACCTGGCGGGAGAAGTCGGCGAAGTAGTTTTCCAGGAACACCAGGCAGGCGCAGTCCTCCACAGCCTGAGTACCGGGGTCGCGGCCCAGGCCCTGCTTGCGGACCATCGCCGCCACTCGCTCGGCATCCTCCGGCGCATAGCCCGCCTCGCGCATCAACCGCGCCGTGGTCTCCCCCGCCCGCCGGCCCTGGTCGCGCCGCCAGCTCAGGTAACCCACCCGCCCCTCGGGATAATCGCCGCGAGGCACCTGCCAGCGCTGCAGATGCTGGGCCCGCACCGCCAGTTGCACCAACTCGTCGGGGGCCTCCACCAGGCGCGCCAACCAGGCGCTCATGCGCCGACCATGCCACAGCTCCAGGGGCAGCGACTCGCCCTCCACCTCGATACGCCGCGGATCCTCGGCATGCAGGGCATCGATGGCGGCCAGGCTCTTGTCGAAAGGGGACTCGGTGGACATAGGCAGGCTCCTCGGTAGGGATTTTCCTAAAGCCTAACAGGCTGGGAGACACAAAGGAGAACAGCCGGCGTTAGTTCACTGGCTGATTGTCATTCCACCTCGGCGGTGCCAGGGAGCGGGCTGTAGAGGATGCGTCATTTTTGTCTCAGATCGATGGGGTATCACGCCGCTCGCCATGGCACAGGGTTAAGCCTTAACGACTCGCCTCGGGGCATGGCCATGGGCATTAAAAATATGTTATATCATAACAATAAATGGAGTCTGACATGCTCGATCTCTTGCACGGGTGGCTGATCGCCCCTTTCGATTACGCCTTTATGCGCCGGGCCCTGGCGGCCTGCGTGGTACTGGCCCTGACCACGCCGGTGGTGGGAGTGCTGCTGACGCTGCGCGGCATGAGCCTGATGGGCGAGGCACTCTCCCACGCCATTCTGCCGGGGGTGGCCCTGGCCTTCGTGCTGGCGGGCTTCTCCCTACCCTTGATGATGCTGGGCGGCGTGGCGGCGGGGTTGGTCACGGTCTTGCTGGCGGGGGGCGTCTCCCTGGTGGCCGGCCTCCGGGAGGACGCCGCCATGGCCAGCCTCTTCCTGACGGCCATGGCCGCGGGGGTGATGGGCATCTCGCTGTCCGGCAATGCCCTGGACCTGGGGCATGTGCTGTTCGGCTCGATTCTCGGCGTGGATCGCCAGACGCTGTTGTTGGTGGCCGCGGCAGGCAGCCTGGTGCTGGCGGTGTTGGCCCTGACCTTCCGCATTTTGGTGGTGGAGTGCCTGGATCCCGGCTTCCTGACCCTGCAGGGGCGTCATGCCGGCTGGACCCAGGCGCTCTTCATGGGCCTGGTGGTGATCAGCCTGGTCATCGGCTTCCAGGCCCTGGGCACCCTGATGGCGACGGGCCTGATGTTGCTGCCGGCGGCCATGGCGCGCTTCTGGAGCCAGCGCCTGGAGGGCATGATCACCATCGCCACGACCTGGGCCCTGGTCTCGGGCCTGGTGGGGCTGCTGGCCTCCTATCACCTGGCCCTGCCGGCGGGCCCCAGCATCGTGCTGCTGGCCGGCGTCGGCTATGTCGTGTCGGTCCTGGTGGGGCCCAAGGGGGGCTGGCTCGCGCACCGACGGCGGTCGCGGCTACGCCGGGAGGTGACGCCATGAGGCCTTCGGGGGCTGGCATTCCGTGCAAAATCCTCGATACTGCCCGCTTTCGGGGCCAGGACCCGGTGCAAGTCGCAGGAAGTCGTGTCATCATCTCCGGCTTTCTTGTTATGTTATATCTACGCTTTTCGGTTGAGAGGGCCACCGCATGGCACACCGCTCACACCGGCACCGCCAGGAAGGGCCGTGCCATTTCTCATTGATGTCGCTCTCCGCCGGGCGCCGCCTGCTGCTGGCGGCCGCACCGCTGGCGGCGCTGTGGTTGACGGTCGCCTGGGCCGCGGGATGGTGGGGCTGATGGTTGGCGACGCTTCCAGCCGGCTACGGCTACACGACCTGAGCCTGGCCCAGGCCAAGCGCACCGTGCTCGAGGGGGTCACGGGGAGCTTCCGGGATGGCGCCATCACCGCCCTGATCGGCGCCAACGGCGCCGGCAAGAGCACCCTGATCCAGGGCATCATGGGCCTGCTGGCGCCCATCGCCGGGGGCGTGGAGTGCACGGTGCCCAAGGAGCATCGCGCCTGGCTGCCCCAGCAACTGGCCCTGGACCTGACCTTCCCGATGAGCGTCGAGGAGCTGGTGATGACCGGCAGTTGGCCCAGCCATGGGGCGCTCAAGGGCTACTGCAAGAACCATTACCGCAAGGGACGCGAGGTGATGAGCCGGCTGGGCATCTCGCACCTGGCTCACCGCCCCCTGGGCGAGCTCTCCGGCGGCCAGCGGCAGCGCGCCCTGATCGCTCGCACCCTGATGCAGGAGGCCGAGCTGCTGCTGCTCGACGAGCCCTTCGCCAACGTGGACGCCGAGACCGTCGGCGTGATCATGAAGGTGCTGCGCGAGATGGCCGATGCCGGCGCCACCATTATCGTGGTGCTCCACGACATGGAGCAGTTGTCGCGGCTGGCCGATGAGGTAGTGGTGCTGGGCGGCGGCCATGCCCGCTGGACCACGGTGGAGGAGGTCGCCGGCGGCCACGCCGATCGGGTCACGCCGCTCTCCCTGGGAATTCCGGGGGTGCAGGCATGCTAGAGCTCCTGCATGAGTGGCTGATCGCGCCCTTCGACTACGGCTTCATGAGGCGTGCCTTCGTGGCCGGCCTGGCGCTCTCCCTGGCCGCCCCGCCCCTGGGCGTCTTCCTGATGATGCGCGGCATGAGCCTGATCGGCGATGCCATGGCCCACGCCATCCTGCCGGGGGTCGCCCTGGGCTTCCTGCTGGCGGGCTTCTCGCTGCCGGTGATGAGCCTGGGCGGCATCCTCTCGGGGCTGCTGGTGGCGACCCTGGCGGGCAGCGTCTCGCAGTTGACCGGCCACCGGGAGGACTCGGCCATGGCCAGCTTCTTCCTGATCTCGCTGGCCGCCGGGGTGATGCTGGTCTCCCTGGGTGGCAGCAGCGTCGACCTCACCCATGTGCTGTTCGGCTCCATCCTGGCCGTCAACACCCAGGCCCTGGTGCTGATCACCGCCATCAGCAGCGTCATCGTGCTGACCCTGGCCTGGCTGTTCCGCGCCCTGGTGGTGGAGTGCCTGGACCCGCTGTTCCTGCGCGGCCAGGGCATGCGCAGCGGCCTGGTGCATGGCGTCTTCCTGGGCCTGTTGGTGCTCAACCTGACCGCCGGCTTCCAGACCCTGGGCACCCTGATGGCGGTGGGCCTGATGATGCTGCCGGCCACCACGGCACGCTTCTGGAGCAAGCGCCTGGAGGGGCTGATCGGCGTCGCCGTGGTCTGGGCCATGCTGGCCAGCAGCGGCGGCCTGCTGCTGTCGTACCACCTGAGCATCCCCTCGGGCCCGGCGATCATCCTGCTGGCCGGCAGCGGCTATGTGCTCTCCGCCCTGCTGGGCCGTCACCATAGCCTGCTGGCCAAGTACCGCCGGCGAGCCGCCCCCCTGGAAACCGGTGAGGCCGCCTAGGTCCATCCCCTAACGTGAAGATAAGGAAGCGAGATATGCGCAAGCCCCTTGCCCTTGGAATGCTGCTGGGTGCCGCCGGCACCCTGACCGCCGCGCCCCTCTACGCCGAGGACCGCCTCTCGGTGGTGGCCAGTTTCAGCATCCTGGCCGATATGGTGGAGAACATCGGCGGCGAGCACGTCGAGGTGCACGCCCTGGTGGGCCAGGACAGCGACGCCCATGTCTACTCGCCCAGTCCCCAGGATGCCCGCGCCATCGCCGAGGCCGACCTGGTGGTCTTCAACGGCCTGCGTTTCGAGGGCTGGATGGAGCGGCTGATCGACTCCAGCGACTATGCCGGCGCCCTGGTCACCACCACCGAGGGTATCGAGCGGCTCGGCTACCAGGGCCACGATGATCATGGGCACGCTGACCATAGCGATCATGGGCATAACAGCCACGACGATCATGCCCATGGCGACGATGATCCCCATGCCTGGCAGGACCTGGCCAGGGCCAGGGGCTATGTGGGCAATATCCTCGACGGCCTGATCGAGAGCGACCCGGCCAACGAGTCGGCCTACCGCGCCAATGCCGAGCGCTATATCAACGAGATCGAGGCCACCGACGCCGAGATCCGCGAGCTGCTGGGCGAGATCCCCGCCGCCAGCAGCGTGATCACCGGCCACGACTCCTTCGGCTACTTCGCCAACGCCTACGGGCTGCGCTTCCTGTCGCCGGTGGGCCTCTCCACCGAGGCCGAGCCCTCCGCCGCCGATATGGCCCGGTTGATCGATGTGATCCGCGCGCAGGACGTGCGCGCCCTCTTCCACGAGAACATGACCAGCCCGGCGGTGATCAACCAGCTCGCCGAGGAGACCGGCCTGCCCATCGCCGGTACCCTCTATGCCGACGCCCTCGCCGCGGAGGGCGAGGCCAGCACCTACCTGGGCATGATGCGCCATAACGCCGCGACCCTGCATGCCGCCCTGGCCGAGCCGGGGCATAACGATCACGGCCATGAAGACCATGACCATGACCATGACCATGACCATGACCATGACCATGACCATGACCATCATGAGGATCATGGCCATAGCCACTGATCGGCAACGCGTTTGGCTGGATTGGGCGCTGCTTCGGCAGCGCCTTTTTTGCACCCGACTCGCCAGACTGTTTACCAAAAAGAAACGGTCACGTTCTTTTTTCAGTGATTACCAACGAAAAGAAAGGCAGTAGACTGCCGGCATTCCCTGACACCTTCCAGGAGGAAACCGCCATGCAAGCCTATGCCACCACCCTGCTGCGTCTCTCCCTCGGCGTCATGACCCTGGCCCTGCTGGTACAGGCCGGCCTCGGCGGCGGCAAGGCGGTCCTCCACCCGCGCCTCGCCTAAGCGGCCCAGCCATACGAGCCACCCATACGACGGCGCCGCCCCTGGGGGCGGCGCCGCTGTTTGCGTTATCGGGAGGGAGAGACTCAGGCGCCCAGCTTGGCCAGGCGGGCCGCCTCCACCACCTCGATCCAGTAGCCATCCACGTCCTTGACGAAGACCACGTCCTTCATCTTGCCCTGGTCGGAGCGCTTGACGAACTCCACGCCGTTGGCGTCGAACCAGGCCTCGGCGGCATCCAGGTCCGGCACCGAGAAGCAGATATGCCCGAAGCCCTGGGGCTCGGCGTTGCCGTCGTGGTAGGCGAAGTCCTCCTGATCCTCGGTGCCCCAGTTATGGGTCAGCTCCAGCAGACCCTTCTGGGAGAAGGTCCAAACGGTGCGCTCGCCGGTGTCCTCCGGCACCGCGTCGTCCGCCTCGAGGCGCGCCAGGAAGTAGAGGGAGAACCGCAGCTCCTCGAAGTCGAGGCGGCGCAGGACCCGCATGCCGAAGACCCGGGAGTAGAAGGCCAGGGCCCGCTCCGGGTCCTTGACGCGGAGCATGGTGTGGTTGAGCCGGAAGCCGTCGGTCTCCGGGGTCGGCGCCTGGACGCCGGGATGCTGCTCGCCGCTAAAGCTCATGGGATTCCCCCCTGTGGTTTAATCGGGTGATTCTAAGACAGATGCGTTTGGCTAGACTGGATTTCAACCCCGCCAAGGAAGGACAGGCCATGCCCCTCGCCCCGCCACGCGCCTTCGCCCTGATAACCCTGCTGCTGTGTCTGACCCTGCTGAGCGGCTGTGCCGGCCGCGACCTGGCCCTGCATGACGCCGCCCCACCCGGCGAGGGCCTCTCCCTGGAGCGCGCCCTGATCCTCGCCAGCGCCCGCCAGGCCCTGGGCACCCCCTACCGCTTCGGCGGCACTACGCCCCGGGGGCTGGACTGTTCCGGCCTGGTACAACTCAGTTACCGCGCCGCCGGCATCCCGGTGCCGCGCACCGCCGACGACCAGTACCGCCGACTGCCCGCGGTCGACGAGGCACGACCCGGCGACCTGCTGTTCTTCGGCAACCGCCGCCAGGCCACCCATGTCGGCATCTATGTGGGTCGCGGCCAGATGATCCATGCCCCGGGCCGTGGTCGCACGGTCACCCAGGTGCCGCTGGAGATCGCCTACTGGCAGGAGCGCTTCCTGGGCGCCGCCGGCCCGGCGCCCTGAGGCGCCATTGCCGTGCCCAACCGTCACGCAACGGTCACGCGCGCTTAAACCGCCGTTAAGAGAGCGCCCCTAGGCTGGGGATCATGCCCCAACCGCCCAGGAGAGATGACCATGATGCCGCCGACCGCCGCCCTGCCGCTCCCGTCCCTGTACCGCATTGGCCTGCTGGTGATCGCCGGCCTGGGGTTACTGGCCCTGGGTAGCCTCGCGAGCGGCTGGCCGCCGGTGGAGATGCCGCTGGGACTGGTCAGCCTGGGGGCCGTCGCCGCCACCCTGCTGGGCCCCCGCCCCTGGCGAGAGGGCGAAACCCTGGAGGCCCTCGGCGACCTGAGCCTGGCGAGCCTGGTCGTCTTCGCCGGCTTTCACCTGCTGGCCTGAAGGCGGCGGGCCCGGGTCAGGAGCTCGGCCGGCGCTTGAGGCTGGTGCGGCGCTCATGGAAGGCGATCGCCAGGCCACTGCCGATGATCAGGGCCGAGCCGGCGAAGACCCAGGCGTCGGGAATCTCGCCCCAGATCCACCAGCCCAGCAGCACCGCCCAGAGCATGCCGGTGTAGTCGAAGGGCGCCGCCAGGGCCGCCGGCGCATGCCGAAAGGCCAGGGTGATGCAGGCCATGGCGCCGATCCCGAAGATCCCGGCACCGAGGAAGCCCAGCCAGTGCAGCGGGGCCGGCACCTGCCACACCCAGGGCAACAGGACCCCGGTGACCACCAGGGGCACCAGGGTCACGTAGAAGACCATGGCCCAGAGGTACTCGCGGACCCCGTATCGGCGCGCGGTGATCATCAGCATCGCATAGCAGAGGGCCGCCCCCACCACCACCAGGCCGCCGACCTGGAAGCCGGCCCCGCCGGGGCGCACCACCACCAGCACCCCGAGGAAGCCCACCAGGGCCGCCACCAGCGGCAGGCGCTCGACCCGCTCGCCCAGCAGGGGCACCGAGAGCAGGGTCACGAAGAGCGGCGCGGCGAAGGCGATGGCGGTGGTCTCGGCCAGGGGCAGCAGCGTCAGGCCGAAGACGAAGCAGAGCATGGTGCCGGTGGCGAAGAGGCCGCGCACCAGATGCACCCCGGGGCGCCGGGTCGTCAGCTTGCGCAGGCCACCGTAGAAGCGCGCGATCAGGGCGATCAGCGGCAGCGACACCAGGGTACGGAAGAAGATGATCTGCACCGGCGAGTGCACCTCACCCAACCACTTGGAGATGGCGTCCCCCACCGAGAGACAGAAGACCCCGGCACACATCCACAAGATGCCCTTCAAGGACGGTGACATCGCCACTCCCCCTTCCATGGTTGTTGAATAATTAACACATCGACTCTACCCGACTCTCGCCCGCGGGGCGATGCCTCCCTGGCCTCGAGCGGCGCCCGGCGAGCCGCGGCGGTTGCTGGCCCTGGCCCCGGAACGACCCTGTACAACATTGATATCCCAGGGCGAGACATCGTACAAAGCCTCGGAATGGCGCGGAAATCGCCTAGACAGGGCCATGCGGTATTCTACCCTTATTGTACAAGGCCAACCTTCCCCACGAGGTAGCAGATGAGCACCATCGACTTGACCGACTGCCGCAAGCTGACCTACAAGCAGCTTGGCCAGGCCCTACACCAGGGCTTTTCCCCCATCGTCGAGGTGGAGTCCCTGGATGGCATCTATACCGTGCATTTCCACCATGCCCAGGGGGTCGCCGACCTGGTAGACGAGCACGGCAAGGTGCGCACCTTTATGGGCACCGGCGAGATCCGCGACCTGCTCGGCGACCTGGGCCTGACCCATGGGGTGCTGACCTGCGCCGACCAGTGCGGCGACGAGATGATCGGGGTACCGGGCAAGCCGATCACGCCGGACGAGATGCTTACCTACGGCACCCGCATCGCCTTCCGTTAGGTTTTTTCAACGCTTCGAACAACAGCGCCCGCCGATCCGGCCGGATCGGCGGGCGCCGTGGGTCTGCGCGATACCTCAGGGAGTCGCGGCCACCACCAGGCACTCCAGGCCACGCTGCTGCAGGCGCTGACAGGCGCTATGGGCCTGATCCTGCTCGAAGTTCACCAGCCGGGCGCGGAACACGGTGCGCTCCCGAGTGGCCAGTTCGGTGATCGCCACCGGCGCCGGGCTGGCCAGGTAGTCGGCGGCGCGACTGGCCAGCTGCCGGGCCTGGTCGGGATCCCGGAAGGCCCCCACCTGCACCGCCCAGGCGCCACTGCCGGCGACCGCATCGGCGGGCGTCGACGCCGCGTCGCGGCGCATCAGGTCACGAATGGGGTCCCGGGGCGCCAGGCTGCCCTCGGCCAGGCCGCTATCCTCGGCATAGGTCGGCGAGGCCGGGGCAAAGGCCGCCACCAGCCGCTCGGTGGCCTCGGCGCGTGCGGTGTCGACCGCCGCGGTATCGACCGCCGCGGTATCGACCGCCGCGGTATCGACCGCCGCGGTATCGACCGCCGCGGTATCGACCGCCGTGGTGTCCATTACCGTCTCGCCGGCCACGGCGCTGGCCAGCATCACTCCGGGGGTCGCCCCGGGGCGTGGCACCAGGTCGGCGGAGACCGAGGCCAGCAGCGGCGGCACATTGGCGGAGACATCCGCGGCGGCCACCCAGTCACGCCCTGCCTGCAACGCCAGGCGCTGGAAGCCGTTGTCCAGCAGGGTGGTCATATGGGCATCCCGGGAGTGGGCGGTGAAGCCCCCCATCACCACCGCCAGCAGACGCCGATCGCCCCGCCGCGCCGAGGTGGCCACATTGAAGCCGGAGGCGCGGATAAAGCCGGTCTTGAGGCCATCGGCACCGTCGTAGTTGGAGAGCAGCCGGTTGTGGCCGTTGTGCTGGTTGCCGCGGAAGCTGAAGCGCGTGCGGCCGAAGTTGTCGTAATAGTGGGGGAAGTCCGCCATCAGGCGCACCGCCAGGTTGGCCATGTCCCGGGCCGTGGTGACCTGCAGGTCGTCGGGCAGCCCCGAGGCGTTGCGGAAGCGGGTATCCAGCATGCCCAGTTCCCGGGCCTTGGCGGTCATCATCCCCGCGAAGGCCGCCTCGCTGCCGCCCAGGGCCTCGGCCACCACCACCGCCACGTCGTTGGCGGAGCGGATGATCAGCGCCGGGATGGCGTCGCGCACCGGGATGCTGTCGCCGGCCGCGAGCCATAGCTTGGAGGCCGGCATGGCCGCCGCCTGGCGGGAGACCGGCAGGGGCTGATCGAGGGCGAGGCGCCCCTCGTCCAGGGCCTCGAAGAGCAGATAGAGGGTCATCATCTTGGTCAACGAGGCCGGATAACGCGGCGCCTCGGCATTGGCCGCATGCAGCACCTCGCCGCTGGTGGCATCCACCACGATGGCGGCATAGCGCGGATTGGCCTGCACGGACGTCGTGGCCAGGGCCAGGCCGACGAGGAGCAGCAAGGGCACCAGCCAGCGTCCCGCTGCGCCGTTATGAATGGGCTTCATGGTTAGGTTCCCCCGCATAAGACTGCCTTGGTTGGAACGCCGACGCCCCCGCTGCCGGGGCACGACCCGTTCCTTGCGACTCTTTTCTCCTTACCTGGAAGTATGCCGACGCCAACGCCGCTGTCCACCGCCGGCCGGTGATTCCGTTTACACCCTCGACTCACCCTGTCGAGGCCCGACAGCGCCCGACTATCGACGGGATTGGCGAATTTAACTCAACAAATAAGAATCATTCTCTTATGATAAGGACATTCATGATCGAGGAGAGCCGCCATGGCCAAGATCAAGACCCTCACCTTCGCCATTATCCACTTCGGGGTGGCCTTCAGCGTCACCTTCCTGCTCACCGGCAGCTGGGTGCTGGGCGGACTGATCGCCATGATCGAGCCGGCAGTCAATACCCTGGCCTACTTCTTCCATGAAAAGGCCTGGGAGGCCTTCCACAGGCGCCGCCCCCGGGCTCCGCTATCGCCCTGATCCCGCTTCCCAGGCGCCCCTCGGCATGGTCGCCCGGCACGCGATTGGGTAGGCTAACGACCTTCCCTTCCCCGCGGAGCGTCTCCATGCCCACCCTGCCCCGTTCCTTGCCGCTGCTTGGCGCCCTGCTGCTGACCACCCCGGCGCCGGCCACCATGTTCAATGCCGACCGCGTCGAGCCCAGCGGCCACTGGCACTCCCTGCGCCTGAGCCTGGGCGAGGCGCAGCGCTTCCGCGCCACCAATACCCTGGATCAGCCCGGCACCGCCTTCTCGGTGGACTTCGCCCCGCCCCACTGCCGGCCCCTGGCGGAGCTGCGGGTCGAGATGCACGAGTTCGTGGCCGAGCCGGAGATCCGCCAGGGTGCGGCCGAGCTGCGCATCGACGACCAGGCGTCCTTCGCCGCCCCCGCGGAGCTGCGCCGCGAGCCCGGCGACAGCGGCGCCTATGCCCTCTTCGGCCTCGACGAACCCTATCGCCTGCTGCATGAGCTGCGCACTGGCGAGATGCTACGCCTGCGCCTCGGCGATGACGACGAGCCCTGGGAGCTGGACTTCGCCCTGGACGGCGCCGGCCCCGCCCTGGATCGCGCCGCCCGCCTCTGCCGGCGGGCCACCGACGACAATACCTAAACGCCGAGCCGCCCCAGCCCCAGCCAGATCAGACGCAGCGCCAGCAGCGTCAGCACCCACCTGAAGAGGCTGTCGAAGCGCCGATCGGAGAGGTGGCGCAGCAGCCGCAGGCCCAGCCAGGTGCCCGCCAGGCCGGCGACGATCATCGCCGCCATCAGCGCCAGCCACTCATGGAAGACGAAACCGGCGGCCCCGAAGATAAAGGCCTTGGTCAGGTGCTGGAAGCTCATGCAGGCGGCGAAGGTGGCCACCCGCGGCAGGCGCTCGTTGAAGTGCTGCTTGATCACCGCCCCCACCAGGGGACCGGATGCCCCCACCAGGCTGGAAAGGAAGGTGGTCAGGGCCCCGGCCAGCAGGGTCCCGCCGCGTCCCAGCCAGCCCCGGGGCCAGCCCGGCCCCCAGCAGGAGTAGAGCACGAAGGCGGCGATGCACAGCTCCAGCATCCCCGGCGGCAGGCGCACCAGCAGCCAGGCGGCCACCAGGGCCCCCAGCACCACCCCGGGCAGGAAGGCGGCCAGCAGGCCGCGGTCGATATGCCGCCAGGTCATGACCGCCCGGCCGCCGTTGGAGCCCAGCTGCACCATGCCGTGGACCGGGATCAGCGCCGTGGCCGGCATCACCTGGGCCATCACCATGATCAGCAGGGTGCCGCCGCCGATGCCCACCGCCGCCGAGAGCCCCGAGGTCAAGGCCGCCAGCAGCACCAGGCCCAGGTTGATCGCCGCCGATAGCGGCGACAACAGCTCCAGCATCCCTTCCATGATCCTCTCCTCGATGGCCTCGGGCGAACTCGCCCGGTGATTCGCGTCCTATTCACCCCTCTCCGGCGACTCGGGTCAACTTCGCGGCGCAAGTTGCCAAACGGCCGGGGCCTGGGCGGACGACACTGGACGCGAATTCCACCACCCCGAGGGAGCGACCATGAATCGCAACGTCATCCTCACCTGCGCCATCACCGGCGCCGGCGACACCGCCGCCAAGAGTCCCCATGTGCCGGTGACCCCCAAGCAGATCGCCGACAGCTGCATCGAGGCCGCCCGCGCCGGCGCCAGCGTCGCCCATATCCACGTGCGCGATCCGGAGACCGGCGGCATCAGCCACTCCGTGGAGCACTTCCGCGAGGTGATGGAGCGGGTCCGCGAGGCGGACACGGATATCGTCATGAACATCACCGCCGGCGGCGGCGGCGACTGGATCCCCGACGCCGAGGACCCCACCCGCGGCGGCCCGGGCACCGATATCCAGACCCCGGCCGAGCGCCATGCGCCGGTGGCCGAGCTGCTGCCGGAGCTCTGCACCCTGGACTGCGGCAGCCTCAACTTCGGCGACATGGTCTATGTGAACACCGCCGACTGGCTGCGCGAGCACGCCCGCCTGGTGCAGGCCGCCGGGGTCAAGCCGGAGCTCGAGTGCTTCGACCTGGGCCATGTGTGGTTCGCCCGCCAGCTGCAGCAGGAGGGCCTGCTCGACGGCGATCCCCTCTATCAGCTCTGCCTGGGCATCCCCTGGGGCGCCGAGGCCGATACCGAGACCATGCTGGCCATGCGCAACAAGCTGCCGGAAAACGCCAACTGGGCCGCCTTCGGCATCGGTCGCCACCAGATGCCGATGGTCGCCCAGGCGGTGCTGCTGGGCGGTCATGCCCGGGTCGGCCTGGAGGATAACCTCTACCTGGAGAAAGGCGTCCTGGCCACCAACGGCCAACTGGTCGAGAAAGCCGGCACCCTCATCGAGAACCTCGGCGGTCGCGTCATGACCCCCGCCGAGACCCGCGCCCACCTCAAGCTGCGCGACCCACGCACCGGGAAGATCGTGGAGCAAGCCGTCGGAGGTGACGCATGAGCCGCCAACTGAGCGTGATCGGCACCGGCGTCATCGGCAACGGCTGGATCGCCCGGGCCCTGGCCCGGGGCTGGGACGTGGTGGCCTTCGACCCGGCCCCGGAGGCCCCGGCGCGCACCCGCGCCTTCGTCGACAACGCCTGGCCGTCCCTCGAGCGCCTGGGCCTGGCGGAAGGCGCCAGCCCCGCACGGCTCACCTTCGTCGACAACCTCGAGGCCGCCGTGGCCGGCGCCGACCTGATCCAGGAGAACGTCCCGGAGCGTCTGGCACTCAAGCGCGAGATCCTCGCCGCCCTGGACGCCGCCGCCGAGGCGGAGGTGATCATCGGCTCGTCCACCTCCGGCTTTAAGCCCAGCGACCTGCAGCAGGACTGTGCCAAGGCCCCGGGGCGGGTGATCGTCGCCCACCCCTTCAACCCGGTCTACCTGCTGCCGCTGGTCGAGCTGGTGGGAGGCGAGGCCACCGCCGCCGAGCAGACCGCAAGCGCCCAGGTCCTCTACCGGGAACTGGCCATGCGTCCGCTGGTGGTGCGCCGCGAGATCGAGGGCCATATCGCCGACCGCCTGATGGAGGCGCTATGGCGCGAGGCGCTGCACCTGGTCAACGACGGCGTGGCCACCACCGAGGAGGTGGACGCCGCGGTGGTCTACGGCTGCGGCCTGCGCTGGTCGCTGATGGGCACCTTCCTGACCTTCCACCTGGCCGGCGGCGAGCCGGGCATGCGGCATATGCTGGAGCAGTTCGGCCCGGCACTGAAGCTGCCCTGGACCAAGCTCGAGGCCCCCGAGCTCACCGATGAGCTGATCGACAAGGTGGTCGAGGGCTGCGAATACCAGGCCGCCGGCCGTCCGGTCAGCGAACTCGACCGTCGCCGCGACGACTTCCTGGTTGAACTGCTCGACCTGGTGCAGAAATACTGGCCGGAAGCGGAAGGCCTGGAGGGGCGCATCTGATGGTGATCCTGGAGACCCGGGTGGCCCCGGCGTGGGTCGACTACAACGGCCATATGAACGACGCCGAATACGCCAGGGTCTTCTCCCTGGCGGTGGAGGCGCTGATGGACCGGATCGGCCTGGATGCCGAAGGGCGCAGCCGTCACGGCTATACGATCTACACCCTGGAGACCCACCTCTGCTACCGCCGCGAGGCCCACCAGGACCAGCCGCTGGCGGTGGCGGTGACCCTGCTGGATCGTGACGCCAAGCGGCTGCATGCCTTCTTCGAGCTGTTCGACGAGGAACGCAACCTGCTGGCCACCAGCGAGCAGATGCTGATGGGCATGAACCAGCAGAGCGGCCGCCCCGACGCCTTCCCGGCGCCGGTCGCCGAGGCGCTGGCCGAGCTGCCCCACGCCGAGGCCGGCACCTGGCCGGAACTCGCCGGGCGCACCATCGGCATTCGGCGCTAGCCCCTCGCGCTCCTGCTGCATCCGCAGCGGGGGCGCGTTACCCTGCCCAGCATGCCACTCCACTATGCCGGCCCCGAGCCGGAACCCATCGGCATCCTGCTGCTGCCGCGCTTCGCCATGGTGGCGCTCTTCTCCGCCATCGAACCGCTGCGGATCGCCAACCGCATGGCGGGCCAAAAACTCTGTTGGATCAGGCTCGTACTGAACTATATCGCTCAGCACTCGATCCCGCTGACCGCGAGGCCGCCCTTCGAGGTCTCCTTATACTTCTCCTGCATGTCGGCTCCAGTGTCACGCATGGTGCGGATCACCTTGTCCAGCGAGATAAAGTGCTGGCCGTCTCCACGCAGGGCCATCTGGGCAGCGTTGATCGCCTTCACCGAGGCGATGGCATTACGCTCGATGCAGGGCACCTGGACGAGGCCACCCACCGGGTCGCAGGTCAGCCCCAGATTGTGCTCCAGGCCGATCTCGGCGGCGTTCTCCACCTGATCTATGGTGCCGCCCATCACCTCGGTAAGGCCGGCGGCGGCCATGGCGCAGGCGGAGCCCACTTCGCCCTGGCAGCCCACCTCGGCGCCGGAGATGGAAGCGTTCTTCTTGCACAGGATACCCACGGCGCTGGCGGTCAGCAGGAAGTCCACCACGTCACGCTCGGAAGCGCCCATGCGGAAGTGCATGTAGTAGTGGAGCACCGACGGAATGATACCCGCCGCTCCGTTGGTGGGAGCGGTGACCATGCGCCCGCCGGCTGCGTTCTCCTCGTTGACCGCCAAGGCGTAGAGGTTGACCCAGTCCATGGCCGTCATAGTGGTGGCAATTAGCGAGTCATCATCGCTGCTATCCAACAGTCGCTGGTGCAGCGAGCGGGCACGACGGCGGACATTGAGCCCACCCGGCAGCACACCCTCGGCCTCGAGCCCCTTCTCCATGCAGGCCTTCATGGCCTGCCAGATCTCGCACAGCCCGGCGCGAGTCTCGCCCTCGCTGCGCCACACTTTCTCGTTCTCGAGCATCAGCTCGCTGATGCGCAGGCCACTCTCGCGACACATGCGCAGCATCTCGTCACCGGTCTGGAAGTCATAGGGAATCTCGGTGTGGTCAGTGTCCAGCACCCCCTCGGCGGCCTGGGCCTCGTCGATCACGAAGCCGCCACCCACCGAGTAGTAGGTGTTGCAGTAGAGTTCGCCGGTGCCGCCGTGGGCCATCAGCCGCATGGCGTTGGGGTGGCGCGGCAGGCTCTCCTCGAGCAGGCGCATGTCGCGCTCCCAGTCGAAGGCGACGGCGTGACGATCGGCCAGACGCAGCGTGCCCAACGCCTTGAGCTCATCGATGCGCGGCGCGATGACGTCGGGGTCGATGCGCTCGGGACGCTCGCCCATCAGCCCCATGATCACCGCATGGTCGGTGCCATGGCCGATGCCGGTGGCGGAGAGCGAGCCATAGAGCTCGACCCCGAGGCGCGTGACCTGTTCGGTCAGCTCCCTGGCCTCGAGCTCGGCGACGAAGTTGCAGGCGGCCTGCATCGGGCCCACGGTGTGGGAACTGGAGGGCCCGATGCCGACCTTGAACAGATCGAAGACGCTGATTGGCATGATGCGATGACCTTTTTATTGGATGGATCGACAGGCGCCTAACGGCGCCGTTCGCCGACGTGCCTATCGATCGAAGACCACGGTGCGGCTGGCATGCAGGAAGACGCGGCGCTCCACGTGCAGTGCCACGGCGCGGGCCAGGGTGAGGCACTCGACGTCGCGCCCCTTGGCCACCAGGTCCTCCGGGTAGTCGGCGTGGCTCACCGGCTCCACGCCCTGGGTGATGATCGGGCCCTCGTCCAGGTCGTCGTTGATGTAGTGGGCGGTGGCACCGACCAGCTTGACGCCCTTCTCGTAGGCCTGGTGGTAGGGCCGTGCGCCCTTGAAGCCGGGCAGCAGTGAGTGGTGGATGTTGATGCCGCGGCCGCTGAGCTTCTCGCACATCTCGCTGGAGAGCACCTGCATGTAGCGCGCCAGTATCACCAGCTCGGCGCCGCTCTCCTCCACCACCTGCCATACCTGGGCCTCCTGCTGGGGCTTGGTCTCGGGCGTGATCGGGAAGTGGTGATAAGGGATGCCGTGCCACTCCGCCAGGTCGGCCAGGTCCGGATGGTTGGAGACGATGGCGCATATCTCGATGGGCAGCTGGCCGATGCGGTAGCGATACAGCAGATCGTTGAGGCAGTGATCGGCCTTGGAGACCATGATCACCACCGGCATTCGCGTGCCAGGGGCGGTGAGCTCAAAGGTCATCTCGAACTCGGCGGCACGCGCGGCGAACTCGGCCTGGAAGGCCGCGACGTCGAAACCTGCCTCCTCGGGACGAAACTCCGTGCGGATAAAGAAGCGCCCGCTCAGGCGATCGTCGAAGGAGTGCTGCTCGGTGATGTAGCAGCGGCTCTCCTTGAGGAAGCGGGTGACCACGTCCACAGTACCCAGGCGACTCGGGCACTGGGCAGCCAGGATCCAGCGATTGTTGTTGTCCTGCATGATTGTCTCTCCCGAAAGGGACCGGCGGATGCCGGCCCTCTCTCTTCTGTCAGGCGACAGTCGTCACCCTTCCACGCCGATGGCGTACTCGGCGCCGGCGTCCAGGATCCAGCGATAGAGGTAGTCGGCGAAGCTGCGGCGTACCACCAGCTCCCAACGGTCCTCGGTGGGCCGGCGCAGGATCACCGTGGCCTTGGCGAAGACGGTGGTGACCCCCTTGCCCACCGGGAAGCGGCTGGGATGGACGTCGTAGACCACCGACTTCATCAGCAGCTCCCGGGCGGCCTCGCCTTCGATCTCGACCAGGGTCTGGCTGCCGCTGACGTCGACGATGGCGAAGTGGGCGTCACCCAGCGCCTGGCGCAGGCGATTCTCCAGCTCGAACTCCTCGCCGCCGGGGACGATCAGGAGCCACTCGTCCGGGGACAGCCACTGGACACTACGCTCGCCCTCGGCGTCGACCGCCAGGCCCTGGGGCTCGCCGGGAAGCGAGATGCCGAGCACCTGGCGGACCGCCTCGTCGAGCACGATGGCGCCGCCGCGCAGGATCAGGTGACCGAGCAGCGGCCGCTCGCGCAGCACCGCCCGGCTCTTGGCGGTGGGGGCCGGCGCCCCCGAACGCCGGTAGGAATAGGCCAGCGGCGACTCGGCCGGCACCGCCGCCTGGGGATGGGTATCGAAGGTCCGGACCTTCTGGGCAACCGAATTAGACATGCTGGCGCTCCCCCTTGGGATCGTAGAAGACATTGCTGACGATCTCGGCCTCGTGGACCTGGCCGTCGGCCATCGGTAGGTACACCGTCTGCCCCATCCGCTCGTGGCCGCCCTTGACCACGGCCAGGGCGATGCCGTGGCCGAGGATGGCGCTGTAGTAGCTGGAGGTCACATGCCCCACCATGGGCATGGGGATGGCGTGCTTGGGATCGAAGACGATCTGCGCGCCCTCCTCCAGCACCACCTTGGGGTCCTTGGGCTTGAGGCCCACCAGCTGCTTGCGATCCTTGCGGGCGGTATCCGGCCGTGACAGGGCGCGCAGGCCGATCCAGGGGAACGGCTTGTCGTAGCCGATCGCCCAGTGCATGCCCAGGTCTTCCGGCGTCACCGAGCCGTCGGTGTCCTGGCCGGCGATGATCAGGCCCTTCTCGGCGCGCAGCACGTGCATGGTCTCGGTGCCGTAGGGCGTGAGGTCGTACTTCTTGCCGTGCTCGAACAGCGTCTTCCAAGCGTGCAGGGCGTAGTTGGCCTGGACGTTGATCTCGTAGGCCAGCTCGCCGGTGAAGGAGATGCGGAACACCCGTGCAGGGACGTCGGCGACCTTGCCTTCACGCCAGTCCATGAACTTGAAGCTTTCTTTGTCCAGATCGATGTCGGTGACCTCGGACAGCAGCTTGCGCGCGTCCGGCCCGGTGACGGTCATGGTCGCCCACTGGTCGGTGACCGAGGTGAAGTAGACCTCGAGCTCCGGCCATTCGGTCTGGTGCCACAATTCCAGCCACTCCATCACCCCGGCCGCGCCGCCGGTGGTGGTGGTCATCAGGAAGTGGTTCTCGCCCAGGCAGCTGGTGGTGCCGTCGTCCATCAGCATGCCGTCGTCCTTGCACATCAGGCCGTAGCGGACGCGTCCCGGGGCCAGCTTGGCCCACTTGTTGGTGTAGACCCGGCCCAGGAACTCGCGGGCATCCGGCCCCTGGATGTCGATCTTGCCGAGCGTCGAGGCGTCGAGGATGCCCACGCCCTGACGCACCGCCAGGCACTCGCGGGCGACCGCCTCGTCCATGCTCTCGGTCTTGCCGTTGACCTTGCGCGGGAAGTACCAGGGACGCTTCCACTGGCCCACGTCCTCGAACTCGGCGCCGTTTTCCACGTGCCACTGGTGCAGGGCGGTGTAGCGCTCGGGGTCGAACAGCTCGCGGCAGTGACGGCCGACGATGGCGCCGAAGGTCACCGGGGTGTAGTTGGGACGGAATACCGTGGTGCCGACCTCGGGGATCGACTTGTTCTCGCAGCGCGCGGCGATGGCCATGCCGTTGATGTTGCCGAGCTTGCCCTGATCGGTGCCGAAGCCCATGGCGGTGTAGCGCTTGACGTGCTCGATGGACTCGAAGCCCTCGCGGGTGGCCAGCTCGATGCCCGCCGCGGTGACGTCGTTCTGCAGGTCGACGAACTGCTTGGGGGCCCGCAGGGCGGGCTTCTCGTGGGGCACCTGGTAAAGGGCGCAGGCCGCGCCGTCGCGACGCGCGGCGACCTGGGGCAGGCGCACCTCGGCCGCCTCGAAACCGACTTCCTGGGTGGCCCGGGCGCCGGCATTGATGCCATCGGCCAGTACCTCGGCGGTGGCGTAGACCCCCTGGGCGCCGCCGGCGGCGAAGACGCCCTTCACTAGGGTGGGCACGAAGCCGAGAATGTCGTCGCGCCAGGTGGGCCGGCCGCCGGTGTGCGAAGCCAGGTGGATGACCGGGCTGTAGCCGCCGGAGCTGGCGATGGTGTCGCAGGCGAGGGTCTCGGCCTCGCCGACCACCCGGAAGCCCTCGGCATCGATCTTCGCCACCCGGGCGGCGCTGACCCGCTTGTCG
Source organism: Halomonas sp. NCCP-2165 (assembly GCF_023708045.1). Lineage (NCBI taxonomy): Bacteria > Pseudomonadati > Pseudomonadota > Gammaproteobacteria > Oceanospirillales > Halomonadaceae > Halomonas > Halomonas sp. NCCP-2165. The sequence continues at coordinate 66,659 of NZ_BRCY01000014.1, read as the reverse complement.
CCCTTGGCCTCGATCACCGCACTGCCGGTGATGATGCGGATGCCCTTGGCGCGGGCCTGCTCGACCAGCTCGCCGTCCGGGTTGGGCCGTGCGTCGGCGATGGCCACCACCTCGCGGCCGCTCTCCTGCCAGTCCAGGGCGGCGCGATAGGCGTGATCGTTGCTGGTGGAGAGCACCAGCCGGTTGCCCGGCACCACTCCGTAGCGGCGGATGTAGATGGACACGGCGCCGGCCAGCAGGTTGCCCGGCACATCGTTGTTGCCGTAGACCAGCGGCCGCTCGTGGGCGCCGGTGGCCAGCACCACCCGACCGGCGCGCACCCGGTGCATGCGCGCGCGTACCTGACGACGGCCGTCCTTGAGCGGGGCGGTGTCGGCCAGGTGCTCGGTGCGCCGCTCGTGCAGGGTCACGAAGTTGTGGTCGTGATAGCCGTTGGCGGTGGTGCGCGGCAGCAGGGTCACGTTGTCCAGGCCGGCCAGCGTCTGGAGCGCCTCGGCCACCCAGGCATCGGCGGGCCGGTCGTCGAGGGTCTCGCGGGAATCGAGCAGCGAGCCGCCCATTTCCTCCTGCTCGTCGGCCAGGATGACCCGGGCGCCGCCCTTGGCGGCGGCCAGCGCCGCGGCCAGGCCGGCCGGGCCGGCACCGATCACCAGCACGTCGCAGTGCTGGTTGAGGTGGTCGTAGCTGTCCGGATCGTTCTCCATCGGGCTGCGACCCAGGCCGGCGCTCTTGCGGATGTATTTCTCGTAGGTCATCCACATCGAGGCCGGGGCCATGAAGGTCTTGTAGTAGAAGCCCGGCGGCATGAACTGGCCGCCCAGCTTGCCGATCACGCTCATCAGGTCGCGCTGGACGTTGGGCCAGCCGTTGGTGCTGCGCGCCTCGAGGCCGTCGTACAGGGCCTGCTGGGTGGCGCGCACGTTGGGCACCTGGGCGGCCTCGGTCTTGCCGAGCTGGACCACCGCATTGGGCTCCTCGGCGCCGGCGGCGACGATGCCGCGGGGCCGCGAATACTTGAAGCTGCGGTTGACGATGTCGACGCCGTTGGCCAGCAGCGCCGAGGCCAGGGTATCCCCGGCATGGCCCTGATAGGCCTTGCCGTTGAAGGTGAAGCTCAGCTTGCGGGAACGGTCGATGCGCCCGCCCTCGCGAAGACGGTTGATCTGGCTCATGCGCGGACTCCTTCACGAAGCGATGCCTGATCGGCACCGTCCTGGGCGGGTCGGCCGTCGGGAGATTCGGCGGTGATCGACGGCTGCTCGCCCATCTTGTAGGTCTCGAGGATCTCGTAGGTCACGGTGTTGCGGGTGACGTTGAAGAACTTGCGGCAGCCCACGGCATGCACCCACAGCTCGTGGTGGATGCCGCGGGGGTTGTCGCGGAAGAACAGATAGTCGCCCCACTCTTCGTCGCTGCACGCCGCCGGATCCTCGGGTCTGGCGATATGCGCCTGGCCCTTGGGGTGGAATTCCTCTTCCTCGCGGTGTTCGCCGCAGTAGGGGCAATGGATATAGAACATGTCGGCTCTCCTCTGCGGTGGATCAGTGCGCCACGCCGGCGGCACCGTGCTCGTCGACCAACGCGCCGGTGTGGAAGCGATCGATGGAGAACGGCGCGGCCAGCGGGTGCATCTCGCCCTTGGCCAGGCTGGCGGCGAACACATGGGCCGAGCCCGGGGTCGCCTTGAAGCCGCCGGTGCCCCAGCCGCAGTTGAAGTACAGGCCCTTCACCTGGGTCTTGGAAAGGATCGGGCAGGCGTCGGGACAGGTGTCGACGATGCCGCCCCACTGGCGGTTCATGCGCACCCGCGAGAAGATCGGGAACATCTCGACGATGGCCTGCAGGGTGTGCTCCACGGTGGAGTAGCTGCCGCGCTGACCGTAGCCGTTGTAGCCGTCGATGCCGGCGCCGATGACCAGGTCGCCCTTGTCGGACTGGCTGATGTAGCCGTGCACGTGGTTGGACATCACCACGGTGTCGAGCACCGGCTTGAGCGGCTCGGAGACCAGCGCCTGGAGCGGATGCGACTCCAGCGGCAGCTTGATCCCGGCCATCCTGGCCAGCACCCCGGAGTTGCCGGCGGCCACGCAGCCGATGGTCTTGGCTTCGATGTCGCCGCGGTTGGTGTGCACCCCGTAGACCTGGCCGTCGCGGATCTTGAAGCCGGTGACCTCGGTCTGCTGGAGGATGTCGACGCCGTAGGCATCGGCAGCGCGGGCGAAGCCCCAGGCCACGGCATCGTGGCGGGCCACGCCGGCCCGCGGCTGCCAGGAGGCGCCGAGGATCGGGTAGCGGGCGTTCTTGGAGGTGTCGATGACCGGCACCAGCTCCTTGATCTGGTCCGGGTAGATCACCTCGCTGTCGATGCCGTTCAGGCGGTTGGCGTTGACCCGGCGCTGGATGTCGCGCATGTCCTGCAGGGTATGCCCCAGGTTCATCACCCCGCGCTGGGAGAACATGACGTTGTAGTTGAGGTCCTGGGACAGGCCCTCCCACAGCTTCATGGAGTGCTCGTAGAGGGCCGCCGCCTCGTCCCACAGGTAGTTGGAGCGCACGATCGTCGTGTTGCGCGCGGTGTTGCCGCCGCCCAGCCAGCCCTTCTCGATCACGGCGACGTTCTTGATGCCGTGCTCCTTGGCCAGGTAGTAGGCGGTGGCCAGGCCGTGGCCGCCGCCGCCAACGATGATAATGTCGTAGGCCTTCTTGGGCGTGGGGTTGCGCCACTGGCGCTGCCAGTTCTCGTGGTGGCTCAGCGCGTGCTTGACCAGCCCGAAGCCTGAATAACGTTGCATCTCGTCTCTCCTCGACCAGCCCCGGCGCGCGGGGCCGCTTCAATAGGGGTTCAGGCAGTGGTGGTTTCGCGTGCCGGGGCGGCACTGGAGTCGGTGACGTAGACCGGGTGGCGCTCGCAGAGCGCGGCGACCTTTTCGCGCACCTCAGCCTCCACGGCATCGCTGTTGCGCTGCTCGGCCAGCACATCGAGGATGTCGCAGATCCAGCCAGCCAGGTCGGTGCACTCGCCCTCGTCGAAGCCGCGGGTGGTCACCGCCGGGGTGCCGATACGCAGGCCGGAGGTGACGAAGGGGCTCTGGGGGTCGTTGGGCACCGCATTCTTGTTGACGGTGATATGGGCACGGCCCAGGGCCGCATCGGCGTCCTTGCCGGTCACGCCCTGCTTAATCAGCGAGACCAGGAAGAGGTGGTCGTCGGTGCCGCCGGAGACCACGTCATAGCCGCGCTCGATAAACACCCCGGCCATGGCCCGGGCGTTGTCGATCACCCGCTGCTGGTACTGGACGAACGCCTGGCTCATGGCCTCCTTGAAGGCCACCGCCTTGGCGGCGATCACATGCATCAAGGGGCCGCCCTGCTGGCCCGGGAAGACCGCGCCGTTGAGCTTCTTGTAGAGCGCCTCATCGCCGCAGGCGGAGAGGATCAGGCCGCCGCGGGGGCCACGCAGGGTCTTGTGGGTGGTGGTGGTGACCACATGGGCATGGGGGATCGGGCTCGGGTAGTGCCCCGCGGCGATCAGGCCGGCCACGTGAGCCATGTCGACCATGAACCAGGCGCCCACCTCGTCGGCGATGGCACGGAAGCGGCGCCAGTCGACGACGCGGGCGTAGGCGGAGAAGCCGGCGATAATCAACTTGGGCTTGTGGCTGCGCGCCAGCCGCTCGACCTCCTCGTAGTCGATCTCGCCGGTCTCCGGGTTCAGGCCGTACTGCACCGCGTGGTAGTGCTTGCCGGAGAAGTTCGGTGCCGCCCCGTGAGTCAGGTGGCCGCCGTGGGCCAGGCTCATGCCCAGCACGGTGTCGCCCGGCTTGACCAGGGCCATGAAGGCCGCGGCGTTGGCCTGGGCGCCGGAGTGGGGCTGGACGTTGGCGTAGTCGGCGCCGAACAGGTCACAGGCGCGGTCGATGGCCAGCTGCTCGACCACGTCGACGTGCTCGCAGCCGCCGTAGTATCGCTTGTCCGGGTAGCCCTCGGCGTACTTGTTGGTCAGTTGGGTGCCTTGAGCCTCCATCACCGCACGACTGGCGTAATTCTCGGAAGCGATCAGCTCGACGTGAGCCTCCTGGCGCACCACCTCATCAGCGATGGCGGCAGCGACCTGGGAATCGAAGGCGGAAAGCGTAGCGTGGTTCATGGAGGACTCCTTTAATTGTTGGATCACGGTAAATACCGCATACCCGCAATCTATTTTCGATAAGGACCAAGAACCAATTAGAAGGGCAAATGTTGCGATAAGGCTGGGAAAAGCCTGCGATGTGACTGTACTCAGCCATCAATGAACGGCCACGCCCGCAGTCAATGCTGCGGGCGTGAGAGTCTACTTGCAAAGGGTCAACGTCGAACAAACTGATGATGAGAGTGCTTGCTGCGCGTCATCACCGACACCCCCACATAGCAGACCGATGACACCAGACACCCGGTCAGCGGACCGATCAGCCAGCCCACATCAGCGAACAGCATCATGTAACCGCTGGTGAAGAAGCCGACCAGCATGGCCGTGAGAGCCCCCCAGGCACTGCCTTGCCAGAAGGTGGAGATGAATACCGGGCCAATCATGCTGGCCAGCAGCGTGCCGGAGCCGAGAATCCCAAGCCAAGAGAGCATGAAGGGCGGTGCATAGAGCATCATCATCAGTGCGACTACACCCAGCACCACCACCGCCGCACGGTTGATCGTCAGTGCCAGGCGCTCGCTGGAGACCGAACCGAACAGCGACAGCCGCAGGTCATGGGACGTCGCAGAGGCTACGGTATGCAGCAGCGAGTTAGCGGTAGACTTCATGGCGAAGATGATGAACAGCGTGATCACCCCCTGGATCGCCGGGTGCATGAACTGCTCCAGGTAGACCGGCATCGCCATGTCGGGGTCGGCCAGGTCGGGCACATGCATGCGCACATAGAGCCCCACGATGGGAATCAGGCTCAGCAGGGCCCCCAGGATAGCCACATAGACGCCCACCTTGTGCAGCTTGACGTCCGGCTTCATGGCCAGGAAGCGGATCGCCATATAGGGCAGCACGGCGGCGAACAGGAAGGCATAGGGCAGCACCAGGAAGACAGTGCCGATGGAGTCGCCGTAGTGCGCCCCGGTGGTGGGGTTGAGGAGCTCCGGATCAATCGCATTCAGCGAGGCCTCCCAGGTGCCCAGGTCCACCGAGGTGAGGATCTGCACCAGGATGATGACTGCCGCCAGGGCCATGCCGCAGACCATGACCGTGTCGGTCCAGGCGACGGCGGCAAGGCCCCCTAGCATGGTGTAGACGATGATGACCGAGACCATCAGGAGGGCGCTCTGGTTGAGCTCGATCCCCAGCCAGCTGGCACCCAGCAGGCCCACGGCCTTGATCTGGCTGGTCAGGAAGACCATCAGCAGCAGGATGGTGATGAAGGCTGCCACGCCCTGAAGCACCCGCCCCATGGCACCGCTGCCATGGCTCTGGGCGATATACTCGGGGATGGTGTTGCTGCCCATCTCGATGGCCCGGCGCTGGAGGAAGCGCGCGAAGTAGAGCACTGCAATCATCATGGCGGGAGCGAAGAAGAAATTGCCTAGTACCTCGATGGCACCAAACTGGTAAGTGACGCCGGGAGAGCCCATGAACCCCCAGCCGCTGAAGCCGGTGGCCACAATGGTGCCAGCGGCCACGAAGGCACCCAGCGAGCGCCCGGCTACCAGAAACCCGCCCTCGTCGCTCTTGTTCATGTATTTTGACGAGAGAAAGCCCAGATAGATCAGCAGGCCAAAGGTGAGGAGCAGAAGCCCCCAATTGAAAACCTTGTAAGCATCCATGGTCACCTCCTCAATGAGCCGTCACTGGATTTGCGCTTCAGCTCTCTGCGGAGGTAGACCGCACCGGAGTGGATCAGCATATAGAAAGTTAGCACCAGAAAGGTGCTCAACACCCAGGAATTCATTTGCACACCCTCTTGTCATTATTGAAAGGTCTTAGCGTCCTGTTACTGCATTGCCTTACCTGGCCCTATCAAGGTATTTTACAGTCATATTGGCAAGCCAATTTGAAAAACAAATTCTCACATAAGGCACAACAATAGGCTGAACTAGATGAAAAACATACCCACAGACTTGCTGAGAACCTTTGTGACCATCAAGGACCTCGGTGGCTTCACCAGTGCGGGCGAGCTGTTAGGACGCTCACAACCCGCGATCAGCCTACAGATAAAGAAGCTCGAAACGCTGCTGAATACTCAGATATTTCTCCGAGGCTCCAGCCTGGAGCTCACAGAAGATGGAGAATATCTTTATGGTGCAGCCAAACAGCTTCTCGAAATCAATGATCGCGTGATATCACGCATGGGAGGGGATAGTGTTTCTGGGAAGGTAAGGCTCGGGATTCCCAATGATTTTGAACTTGCATTTCTTCCCAAGGCACTTAGAAACCTGACACGAACCTATCCGAACATCATGGTCGAAGTAGACTGTGATATCAGCAAGTCAATCTACCAAAGATTCCAAAAAAACCTCTACGACATCTGCCTTGTCATGGAGCCAGAAAAGGAAAATGAAAGCAGGGATGGAAGAGACTACAGACTGGATCAGCTCGTCTGGGTCATGAACCACGAAGGGCTTGTTGAGGAGAGCACTCTGCCACTGGTGACCTACCCACAGGGCTGCATCTATCGAGCAATGCTGGAGTCCAGGCTAGAGCAGATAGCAAGGCCTTACCGTGTTGCCTACACGAGCCCAAGCCTACTCGGAATACTCTCGGCCGTCGAAGAAGGCCTTGGCCTCACGGCCATGGCCTCTTCGGTGGTGCCGTCGCATTTCACTGCAGCAAAGGAGACAGCACAACTGCCTGCTCTCGGCGCTGTGAGTATCGGCCTCTACTATCGTGAGCATGAGCTCAGCGTAGCTACCCGGCACGTTCTTGACTTTCTCCGTGCCGGGCTGGCTAATCTGGCGCCCCCCTCCATGCTGGGAGGGCGCTAGCTCACTGCAGCCATCAGCGGATGATGTTGTGCTCCGGCCCATACGGGAAGCCAGTGATATTCTCGGCCCCGTGTTCATTGACCACCAGGATGTCGTGCTCCCGATAGCCGCCGGCACCCGGCAGGCCTTCCGGCACCATGATCATCGGCTCCATGGAGACCACCATGTTGGGCTCGAGCACGGTCTCTATGTCCTCGCGCAGCTCGAGGCCCGCCTCTCGACCGTAGTAGTGGCTCAAGGTGCCAAAGGAGTGGCCATAGCCAAAGGTGCGATACTTGAGCAGGTCATGCTTGGCGAAGATCTCGTTGAGCTCGTGGGCGATATCGCAGCAGCGCACACCGGGTTTGATCAGCTCCTGGCCGCGGCGATGAACCTCGCAGTTCACCTCCCACAGCCGCAGGTGCTCGTCGGAGGCGTGGCCCAGGAAGAGGGTGCGCTCCAGGGCGGTGTAGTAGCCCGAGATCATCGGGAAGGTATTCAGGCTGAGGATGTCACCGGGCTGCACGCGACGGCTGGTCACCGGGTTGTGGGCGCCGTCGGTATTGATACCGGACTGGAACCAGACCCAGGTATCCATCAGCTCGCTGTTGGGATAGGTCTTGGCGATCTCGCGCACCATGGCGGCCTGACCGGCCAGCGACACCTCATACTCCGGCACCCCGGCATGGATGGCATCTCGCACGGCCACGCCGCCTACATCAGCGATACGGGCACCTTGACGGATCAGCGCGATCTCCTCAGCAGACTTGATCATGCGCATCTGCATAGTGGGCACCCCGGCGTCTACCAGCTCCACATCGCCCAGCGCATCCACCAGCTTCTGCTGATTCTGCAGGGACATGTGGTCGAACTCGACCCCGACGCGTCGCTTTCCTTCACATAACTGCTTGACCGCCCTGTAAAAATTGTCCTTCTGCCAGTCAGTGTAGACAATGTTCTCACCCAGCCTGTTGCGGCGATAGGGCTGCCCACCATCGATATTGGCGGTTACCGTGGTAAAACTATCTTGTGTCACCACTAGGCCATAGTCTCGTCCGAATTTACAATAGACGAAGTCACTGAAATAGTTGATGTTGTGGTAGGAGGTAAACACTACCGCATCGACGTCATTCTTCGCCATATAGTCACGCAGGCGCGCCAAGCGACCCTGCATTTCACTATCGGAGAAAGTAGGAACCACCTTGTTTCCGTTCGGAATTTCAATCAGTGATGGAAGCTTCATCTTGTTATCTCCTCTTTATCAACCAACCTTAGCCATGGATGTTCGACCCAAATTTATCGCCACCCCTTCCCCTCCACCATCACAAAGTTCTTCGAACTTCATGATGAAGAACTTGTACTTACCCTCAAGAATCTTAATAAGCCTCATGATATGGTTGAACTCGCAGTCTTTCGCCTTAAAATCCACACCTAAAACATTAATCCCAAGAAAACTCAACTCATGAGTCTCCTCCACCCTCATGAAACTTATCAAATCTTTCTTAAGCGCTTTGAGGTCGTAACTCTCTTCTTCGCCATAGGAAACTCGCAAGACCATTCTCCAACACTTCATGGCGCCACCTCCTTCTGCTACGAAGAATATGGCCATCCCGATCCAACAAAACCAATGACTAGTACAAATCACCTCATTGATTACAGAAATACCTGCCATTGCTGAAACATTCATGTTTTTCCACCTCCACCAGCAAAGCATTTGGAGGCAAGGCTTTTCCATAAGATGCGGAAACCCCATAATAGGTCTTCACTCGTAACCCCAAGATACGATGCGACTCCACTATGCCGGCCCCGAGCCGGAACCCATCGGCATCCTGCTGCTGCCACGCTTCGCCATGGTGGCGCTCTTCTCCGCCATCGAACCGCTGCGGATTGCCAACCGCATGGCGGGCCGCGAGCTGTTCCGCTGGCAGCTGATCGGCCTGGACGGTGCCGCGGTGACGGCCAGCAACGGCATGTCCCTGGGGGTCGAGCTGGCCCTGGCCCAGGCCCCGGACTTCCCCAGCCTGGCGGTCTGCGCCAGCTTCGCCCCCGAGGCGGCCCTGACTCCGGCCCTGCTGGGCTGGCTGCGCGAGCGGGCGGCCCGGGGCTGCGTGCTGGGCGGCATGGACACCGGCTGCGTGGCGCTGGCCGCGGCGGGGCTGCTCGACGACCAGACCGTGACCCTGCACTGGGAGAGCCTGCCCGACTTCCGCCGCCGCTTCCCGCGGGTCGATGCCGTGGAGTCCCTCTATGAGGTGGACGCCCGGGGCTTCTCCTGTGCCGGCGGCAGCGCCGCCATCGACATGGCCCTGGACCTGGTACGACGCCGCCACGGCGAGGCCCTGGCGGCCCGGGTCAACGCCCAGCTGGTGCATGACCGGGGGCGCCTGGCCGCCAGCCGCCAGCGCCCCGCGGCGCCGCCCCACCTGCCCCTGGAACTGCGCCGCGCCATCGGCCTGATGGAGGCCAACCTGGAGTCGCCCCTGGCCATCGCCGAGCTGGCCCGGCGCCTGGCGCTCTCCTGGCGCGGCCTGGAGCGGCTCTTCCTGCGCTACCTGGAGCGCTCCCCCCGGGATCACTACCTGGGGCTGCGCCTGGATCACGCCCATGGCCTGCTGCTGGAGACCCCTCACCGGGTGCTGGAGATCGCCCAGGCCAGCGGCTTCGCCTCCGCCTCCAGCTTTACCCGCGCCTTTCGCCAGCGCCACGGCCTCACCCCCAGTCAGCTGCGACGTCAGCAGGATCGGGCCTGGCTATCGAATGGGGCTTGAATCGGGTTCTTCGCAGATCAGCGTGAAGCCACGATATAGCAGATCTCAGACTTGCTACTGTGGGAGTCCGGATTCCGGCGGTCCGACGCATCGGCGATTGGCGCCGTCAGGCGCCCTGATGCTTGCCAGGATCGCCCTTCGGGCGATATCGCGCAGAATCTGCGCTCCCACCGTGATGTTCACGCCAGAGTGCGATGATCCTTAAATCGGGGCGTCGAATGGGGCGTAAGCCGGGCTGCCGAATGGTGCCTGCGTTAGCCGGGCTGTCGAATGGTGCATAGTCGGCGTCGAATGGCGCCGCTTTTCCTCCACCGGTCAGCGGCAAGCTAGGACCTTCCATTCCCCCCGGAGAGGTCCTTATGAACTCGCTCTCGTCCCCGACGCTGCCGCTGACCCCGGACTACGACGCCTGGCCCATCGAGGCCGAGATCCGCGCCGTCACCCACGACGCCCGGGTGGTCACCCTGGACTGGAGCGATGGCCGCGTGAGCCGCTATCACGGCATCTGGTTGCGCGAGAACGCCGCCGACGAGAGCACCGTCAATCCCGCCACCCGGGAGCGCATCCTCGACCTCTCCACCCTGCCCGCCTGGCCGGAGATCGCCGCCGCCGAGGTGGACGCCGCCGGCGCCCTCTGCGTCCGCTTCGCCCCCGAGGCCCGCGTGCTGCGCTTCCATCCCGGCTGGCTGCGCGCCCACGACTACGACAACGGCGCCACCCAGGAGGGCCCCCTGGTGCCGGTCACGACCTGGCTGGGCGGCCCCGACGCCAGCCCCGACAGCCTCGACGCCAGCGGCCTGCTCGACGCCGAACCGGCCGGCGAGGCCGAGGAGGCGATCCTCGCTCCGGCCCTGGAGCGGGTGCTCGGCAAGGGGCTGGTGCGCCTGCGCGGCCTGCCCACCGCGCCGGGCTCCCTGGCCGAGATCGCCGCGCGCATCGGCCCGCTGCGGGCCACCAACTTCGGCACCCTCTTCGACGTGCGCGCCAAGCCCGATCCGGACTCCAACGCCTATACCTCCATCGCCCTGCCGCCCCATGTGGACCTGCCCACCCGGGAGTACCAGCCGGGGCTGCAGCTGCTGCACTGCCTGGAGAACGACGTGGCGGGGGGCCAGGCGGTGATGCTCGACGGCTTCGCCGTGGCCGAGGCGCTGCGCGACCGGCACCCCGAGGCCTTCGCCACCCTGACCCGTCAGCGCTGGTGCTTCGCCAATACCGCCCGCACCACCGATCATGTCTGGCATGCCCCCATGATCGGCCTGGACGAGCGTGGCGAACTGCAGGAGGTGCGTATCGCCGACTTCCTGCGCGGCCCGCTGCAGGCGCCCTTCGAGACGGTGGAGCCCGCCTATGCGGCGCTGATGGCGCTGCAGGCCCTGCTCCACGAACCGCAGTTCGCCCTGCGCTTCGACTATGCCCCGGGGGACCTGGTGATCTTCGACAACCGCCGGCTGCTGCATGCCCGTGACGCCTTCGCCGGGGGCGGCGGCCGGCGCTGGTTGCAGGGCTGTTACCTGGAGCGGGACGAGGTGCGCTCCCGCTACCGGATGATCCAGCGCGCCCGGCGCCGGCGGCGGCTCGATACGGGACACAACGGCTAGCGCGGAGGGTCCAGGGTACCCCGCTCGGCGGTGGTGCTGGGGGCCTCATTGAAGCGTTGCCGATAGGCCCGCGAGAAGTGCGCCGGCTGGGTAAAACCGGCGGCCAGGGCCGCCTCGGTGACCCGGCAACGGCTATCGGCGAGGATGCGCCGCGCCTGGTCGAGGCGCAGGCCCAGATAGCACTGCTTGGGGCTCTCGCCGAAATGCGCCATGAACAGCCGCGTCAGCTGGCGCTGGGACTGGCCCACCAGGCGACACACCTCGGGAATCGGCAGCGCCTGGGCCAGGTTGGCCTCCATCACCGCCAGGGCCCGCACCACGCTGCGCGGCAGCTCTTCGTAGAGATGGCGCTGCGCCAGGGAGGCCTCCCCCCGGGCCCGCTGGTGGACCAGCTGGCGCCCCACCGCATTGGCCAGGGCCGGGCCATAGGCCCGCTCGATCCAGTCCAGCATCATGTCGATGCTGGCCGAGCCCCCGGAGCCGGTCAGGCGCTCGCTATCGAACTCGTAGCGGGCCTGGCTGATGGCCAGGTGAGGAAACTCCTGGCGAAAGGCCGGCACGCTCTCCCAGTGCAGGGCCACCCGGTGCCCCTCCAGCACCCCCGCCCGGGCGAGGATAAAGGGCGCCGTGTCCAGTCCCCCCAGCCAGCCACCATGGGCGGCGATGCGCCGCAACACGGCGCGCTCCGCCGCCCCCACCGTCAGTTCCGCCTCATAGGAGGAGACCACGATCAGGCCGGCATCATCGGCCAGGGTCTCGAGGGAGTCGTCCACGTCGATACGCACCCCGTTGCTGGCCACCACCGCCTGGCCGGTGGCGGAGCGCAGCCGCCAGGCGAAGAGGTCGCGCCCGAAGCGATTGGCCACCCGCAGCGGCTCCAGCAGGCAGAACAGGGTCAGCATCGAGAACTTGGGCACCAGCCACACATCCAGGGTGTGCTCGGCCTCCTCGGGGGTCAGCAGGGGCGGCGAGTCGGGACGCGGATAGGGCCATTCATCGGGATAGGGTTCCATCATGGCCAATAAGTTCAAGTATATGGCCAATTTAATCAAGTCCAGGGGCGAAACCGCGGATAAGGTAATAAGCACTCACGCCAATGCCAGTGACCGAATCTTGTGGAGACGCCGTCATGACCCACGTCAGGCTCCGGGCCCAGGGCCAACGCCTGGTACTCGACCATCGGGACCAATCGCGGGAGTTCACCGCCCTGTGGCTGCGCGAACGCAGTCCCGATCCCCAGACCCGGGACCCACGCACCGGCCAGCGCCTGATCGAGGCCGCCGAGCTGCCCCTGGACCTGCGCCTCGAGGCCGCCGAGGTCAGCGGCGCCGGCCTGGCGCTGCGCTTCGCCGATGGTCACCGCTGCGAGGTGCCGCTGGCGGAGCTGCTCGAGGCACCCATCGATCCACCCCGGCGGCTCTGGGACGCCGCCGACGCCCCTAGCCCCCAGGCCGACTTCACCGCCGCTCTGCACGACGACGGCGCCCTGCTGGCGCTGCTGGAGGCGCTGCACCGGGACGGCTTCGTGCTGGTCTCCGGGGTCCCCGCCGAGGAGGATGGCATGCGCCCGCTGATCGACCGCATCGGTCCGCTGCGGCGCACCAACTGGGGCGGCATCGCCGACGTCAAGTCGGTGGCCGATGCCTACGACCTGACCATGACCCAGCGCGGCCTGGAGCCGCACACCGACAACCCCTACCGGGACCCCATCCCCGGCTATATCTGGCTGCACTGCCTGAGCAATGCCGCCGAGGGTGGCGACAACACCCTGGTGGACGGCTATATGGCGGCGCGCCGGCTCCGCGAGCGCGACCCCGTGGCCTTCGACTGCCTGACCCGGGTGCGCCCGGGCTTCCGCTACCGGGACGACACCACCCACCTGGAGAGCGAGGGGCCGCTGATCGAACTGGATCGCCAGGGCGAGCCGGTCCGCGTGCGCTACTCCAACCGCACCGAACGGGTGCCGGCCCTGGCCCCCGAGACGCTGGACACCTACTACGCCGCCCGCCGCGCCTTCTATGAGCTGATCACCGGCGACGAGCTGACCCTGCACCTCAAGCTGGCGCCGGGGCAGATGCTGATCATGGACAACTACCGGCTGTTCCACGGCCGGCGCGCCTATCAGCTGGCCGGCGGCGTGCGCCACCTGCGCCAGGGCTATGTGGACCGTGACAGCACCGCCAGCCGCCGCCGGGTATTGCGCCGCCAGGCCGAGCCCCATGCCCAAGGAGAACCCGCATGACCCAGGCCCGCTTTCGCCACTTCGGCGAGGCCCAGCGCGACGACTGGGCGCTGATCGATGCCCGCTTCCGCGACTATGTGGCCGATGCGCCGCGCCGGGTGCTGGCCCACCTGAACAACCTGGCCGGGGACACCCACGGCTACCCGGTGGACCGCTACGAGCACTCCCTGCAGACCGCCACCCGGGCGCTGCGCGACGGCGCCGACGAGGAGATGGTGGTCTGCGCCCTGCTCCACGATATCGGCGATGACCTGGCCCCGGCCAACCACGCCGAGATCGCCGCGGCCATCCTCGAGCCCTTTATCGATCCCCTCAATGCCTGGATGATTCGTCACCACGAGCTCTTCCAGGGCTACCATTATCGCCACTACTTCGGCCTCGATCGCCACGCCCGGGAGGCGTACCGGGATCACCCCGCCTATGCGCGCACCGTGCGTTTCTGCGACGACTGGGACCAGACCAGCTTCGATCCCGACTACGACACCCTGCCGCTGAGCCACTTCCTGCCCCTGGTGGAGCGGGTCCTGGGGCGTCCGCCCTTCGGTGGCCTGCCCGACCCGATTTCCCCGGCCGACGAGGAGACCCCGCGATGAGCCAGACCCGTGCCAACTATTTATTGCGGCTGCTGGAAGTCCTGAGTAAGGGCATCGATACCGCAGGCGGTATCTCGATCAAGGAGTTCTCGCGATGAACCAGACCTGTGCCAGCTATCTATTGCGGCTATTGGAGGCCTACGGGATCGATACCGCCTTCGGGATTCCCGGGGTGCATACCATCGAGCTCTACCGTAGCCTGGGCGACAGCGCCATCCGCCACGTCACCCCACGCCACGAGCAAGGCGCCGGCTTCATGGCCGACGGCTATGCCCGGGCCAGCGGCAAACCCGCCGCCTGCTTTATCATTACCGGCCCCGGCATGACCAATATCGCCACCGCCATGGGGCAGGCCCTGGCCGACTCCATCCCCATGCTGGTGATCTCCAGCGTCAACCGGCGCGATACCCTGGGCCGCGGCCAGGGCCGGCTCCACGAGCTGCCCGGCCAGCGCGAGACCCTGGCCGGGGTCAGCGTCTTCAGCCATACCCTGCTCGACCCGGCGGCGCTGCCGGAGGTGCTGGGGCGGGCCTTCGCGATCTTCCAGGGCGCCCGCCCGGGGCCGGTGCATATCGAGATCCCCCTGGACCTGCTGGCCGCGCCCCTGGAGGCCCCGGCGCCGCGCCCGCTGCGGGTCTATCCGCCGGCGGCCCCGGCGGCGGCCATCGCCCAGGCCGCCGACTGGCTGGCCGGCGCCGAGCGTCCCCTGCTGCTGCTGGGCGGCGGCTGTGCCGATGCTCCCCAGGCGGCCCGTACCCTGGTGGAGCGCCTGCAGGCGCCGGTGCTGACCACCATCAACGCCAAGGGGGTGCTGGGCCAGGATCACCCCCTGGACCTGGGTGCCACCGCCAGCCTGCCCGCCGCGCGCCGCCTGGCCGCCGAGGCGGATGTGGTGCTGGCGCTGGGTACCGAGCTGGGCGAGACCGACTATGACCTGGTGTTCGATGACGGCTTCCGCCTCGACGGGCGGCTGATCCGGGTGGATATCGACCCCCAGCAGCTGGCCCGCAACCAGGCCGCCGACCTGGCCCTGTTGGCCGACGTGGGCCAGGTGATGCAGGACCTGGCCGAGGCCCTGCCGGCACGCGCCGGGGATGGCCGCGCCGCGGCGGTGCGCGACGCCCTGGCCCTCGAGGTGGACCCGGAGCTGGCCCCCTATGCGCCCCTCTACGCCACCCTGCGGGCGGCAGTGCCCGAGGCGATCCTGGTGGGCGACTCCACCGGGCCGGTCTATGCCGGCAACTTCCTCGCCTCGCTGCCGGCACCGCGGCGCTGGTTCAATGCCGCCACCGGCTACGGCACCCTGGGCTATGGCCTGCCGGCGGCCCTGGGCGCCGCCCTGGCCTGCCCGGAGCGGCCGGTGGTCGCCCTGGTCGGCGACGGCGGCCTGCAGTTCGTGCTCGGCGAGCTGGCCACCGCCCGCGACCTGGGTCAGCCGGTGGCGGTGGTGATCTGGAACAACCAGGGCTACGACGAGATCCGCCGCTACATGGCCATGCACGAGGTGCCCCGGCTCGGCGTCGACCTGGCGCCGCCGGACTTCGCCGGCCTGGCCGCGGCCTACGCCTGCCGCTACCGGGCGGTGGGCGACCCGGCCGCCCTCGGCGAGGCCCTGGGCCGACTCGACGAGGCGACCTCGCCGCTGCTGATCGAGGTCGATGCCGCCGCCTGGGCCCAGGCGCTGTGAGCACCACGCCAACACCACCAAGGAACCCCGATATGCGCTATTCCCGACTGACCGACCGCATCGCCGGCGAAGGGGCCGCGGCCTGGGATATCCACTACCGCGCCCTGGCCCGCCAGGCCGCCGGCGAGGAGATCACCGTGCTCTCGGTGGGCGATCCCGACTTCGCCACCCCGGCGCCCATCGTCGAGAGCGCCGTGGCCAGCCTGCGCGGCGGCGCCACCCACTACTCGGACGTGCAGGGCAAGCTGGCGCTGCGCCAGGCCATCGCCGACGGCTACCGGCGCCGGGGCATCGCCGCGGGCCCGGACAACGTCATCGTCATGGCCGGCGCCCAGTGCGGCCTCTATGCCGCCGCCCAGTGCCTGCTCGATCCCGGCGACGAGGTGCTGGTCCCCGAGCCCAGCTATGTCACCTACGAGGCGGTGCTGCGCGCCACCGGCGCCGACCTGGTACAGGTGCCGCTGGACGGCGAGGCGGACTTCCGCCTCGACCCGGCGGCCCTGGAGGCGGCCATCACCCCGCGCACCCGGGCCATCCTGCTCAACAGCCCCCATAACCCCACCGGCCAGTTGATCGACGCCGAGACCTGGGCGGCGATCGCCACCCTGTGCCGGCGTTATGACCTCTGGCTGATCTCCGACGAGGTCTATGCCGAGCTGATCTTCGAGGGCGAGCACCTCTGCCCCGCCGGCCTGCCGGAGATGGCCGAGCGCTGCGTGGTGATCAGCAGCCTCTCCAAGTCCCACGCCATGACCGGCTGGCGCCTGGGCTGGGTGCTGGGCCCCGAGGCGCTGATCCAGCACCTGACCCACCTGGCGCTGTGCATGCTCTACGGCTGCCCCGACTTTATCCAGGACGCCGCCTGCGACGCCCTGACCGCGCCGCCCGCCGAGCTGCAGGCGATGCGCGAGACCTATCGGGGGCGCCGCTACGCCGCCTGTGCGGCCCTGGCCGAGAGCCCGGCGGTCACGGCGATCCGCCCGCCGGCGGGGATGTTCCTGATGGTGGATATCCGCGCCACCGGCCTCTCCTCCCAGGCCTTCGCCGACCGCCTGCTCGACGAGGAGGGCATCTCGGTGCTCTCCGGCGAGGCCTTCGGCCCCTCGGCGGCGGGCTTCGTGCGCCTCAGCCTGACCGTAGAGGCCGAGCGCCTCGCCGCCGCCTGCCGCCGCCTGGCGGCCTGCGCGGAGCGCGCCCGCGATGCCGGCGCCCCGCCTGCCCTGTCACCCACCGCGGCCCCGGAGGCCGATTGCCTATGACATCATCACTCGAACTCCCCCTCCGTCCCCGGGCCGCCACCGCCGATGCGGTGGTGGCCGACCACCTGATCAAGCGCTATGGCGACCTGGAGGTGCTCAAGGGCGTCTCCCTGAGCGTCCCCGAAGGCACCGTCACCTCGATCATCGGCGCCAGCGGTTCCGGCAAGAGCACCCTGCTGCGCTGCATGAACCTGCTGGAACGCCCCGACCGCGGCGAACTGGCGATTGCGGACGAGGCGATTCGCTTCGCCCGCAATCCCCAGGGCGACATCACCGGCCTGGATCGGCGCCAGTTGCAGCGGCTGCGCGCCAAGGTGACCATGGTCTTCCAGCAGTTCAACCTCTGGCCCCACCTCAGCGTGCTGGGCAACGTCATCGAGGCCCCCATGCGGGTCAAGGGGCTCTCCCGCCGGCGCGCCACCGTCCTCGGCGAGCACTACCTGGAGCGGGTCGGCATGGCCGACAAGCGCGACGCCTACCCCGCCTTCCTCTCCGGCGGCCAGCAGCAGCGGGTGGCCATCGCCCGCGCCCTGGCCATGGAGCCGCGCCTGCTGCTCTTCGACGAGCCCACCTCGGCCCTCGACCCGGAGCGGGTCAACGAGGTGCTGGGGGTGATCCGCGGCCTGGCCGACGAGGGCCGCACCATGCTGCTGGTCACCCACGAGATGCACTTCGCCCGCGAGGTCTCCGACCAGCTGGTCTACCTCGACCAGGGCCGCATCGCCGTCTCCGGGTGCCCGCAAGACGTCTTCGAGGATCCCCGCTGCCGCCACTTCGTGGCGCCCGCGGCCTGAACACTCCGCTAACCATAACGACAGGAGAAGACCATGAAATTCCCCCTGATGATCGCCACCGCCGCCGCCACCCTGAGCCTGGGCCTCACCGCCCAGGCCGACGCTCCCCTCAAGGTGGGCATCTCCGGCGAACCCTACCCGCCCTTCACCTTCCGGGCCGCCAGCGGTGACTGGACCGGCTTCGAGGTGGAGCTGGCCCAGCGCCTGTGTGACGCCATGGGTCGCGACTGCGAGATCACCCCCACCGGCTGGAGCGGCATCATTCCCTCCCTCAATGCCGGGCGCATCGACATGATCATGAACTCCATGTCGATCACCGAGCAGCGCCAGCGGGTCATCGACTTCACCCGCCCCTACTACTTCACCCCCGGCGCCTATGTGGCCGCCGAGGCGCGCGAGATCGCCATCCCCGACGGCCTGGACGGCCTGATCATGGGGGTGCAGAGCGCCACCACCAACGCCACCTACGCGCGTCGCGAGCTGCGCGACAGCGGCGTGGACATCCGCCTCTATGACCAGGCGGAGCAGGTCAACAACGACCTGCTGGCCGGGCGCCTGGACCTGGTCCTTGCCGACGAGATCGCCATGCGGCAGTTCCTCGAGCGGGACGAGGCGGCCGACTTCGAGGTCAAGGCCACCGCGCCTCATCACGAGGCCTATGGCGAGGGCGTCGGCATCGGCCTGCGCCAGGAGGACGACGCGCTGCGCGAGGCCCTGAACACGGCCATCGCCGCGGTCATCGAGGACGGCACCTGCGGCGAGCTCTCCGAGCAGTTCCTGGGCACCGACGTCTGCGTCTACGACTGAGCCATCGACGGCTGCCATGCCCCCGGCGCCGACGGCGCCGGGGGATTTCGTCGCGTGACCGAGGAAAGACTCAACCATGACTTCGATGACACCGGAGGGACTCGGCGACTGGGCCGGCCCCATCCTGGCCGGGGCCCTGACCACGATGGAGATCGCCGTGCTGGCCTACGCCATCGGCCTGCTGCTGGGGTTGCTGGGGGCCAGCGCCCGACTCAGCCCCTGGGCGCCCCTGCGCGGCCTGGCCACCGCCTACTCCACCCTGATCCGCGCGGTGCCCGAGCTGCTGCTGATCATCCTGCTCTACTATGCCGGCGCCCAGGCCCTGGATGCCCTGCTGGCCAGGCTCGGCATGGCCGGCGCCGTGCAGATCACCGGCTTCGCCACCGCCGTGGGCGTGCTGGCCTTCGTCCAGGGCGCCTACATGACCGAGGTGTTCCGCGCCGCCATCCTGGCCATCCCCCACGGCCAGCTGGAAGCCGCCGATGCCTACGGCTTCTCGCGCTGGACCCGCTTCCACCGCATCGTGCTGCCGGGAATGCTGCCCAATGCCCTGCCGGGGATGTCCAACCTGTGGCTGATCCTGATCAAGGACACCGCCCTGATCAGCGTGATCGGCTTCAACGAGCTGTTCTTCACCATCCAGCAGGCCGCCGCCAGCAGTCGCGCCTATTTCCTCTTCTATGCCGCCGCCGGCGTCATCTACCTGCTGATGACCCTGACCTCCACCGCGCTCTTCGCCCGCCTCGAGCGTCATGTGCGCCGCGGCCAACCCACGGAGGCCTGAGATGGACTTTTCCTGGCTGAGCGACCCCTTCTACCAGGCCTACCTGTGGGAGGGCTTCGTCAATACCCTGTGGCTGCTGCTGGTCTCGGCGGTGGGCGGCCTGCTCCTCGCCGTGGCGGTGGCCCTGGCCCGGCTGCGTGGCCCGCGCCCCCTGGCCTGGCTGGTCTGGGCCTTTACCACCGTGATTCGCGGCACCCCGCTGCTGGTGCAGCTGTTCTTCTTCTACTACGGGGTGGGCCGGCTGCTGGAGGGGGTCCCGGGCATCCGCGACAGCCTCTTCTGGCCGCTGCTGCGCGACCCCTTCTTCTTCGGCGCCGTGACCTTCATCCTCAGCGTCGGCGCCTACTCCGGCGAGGTGATCCGCGGCGCCATGCAGAGCGTGCCCCGGGGCGAACTGGAGGCCGGCCGCGCCTTCGGCCTCTCCGGCTTCCAGGTGCTCTATCGGCTGTGGCTGCCCCGGGCCATCCAGCTCTGCCTGCCGACCCTGACCGGCGAGATGATCCTGCTGCTCAAGTCGGTGCCGCTGGTCTCCACCATCGCCCTGATGGACCTGCTGCAGGCGGCCAATATCATTCGCGACGAGACCTTCCTGGTCTACGAGCCGCTGCTGCTGATCGCCGGCATCTACCTGGCCACCACCATCGTGCTGACCCTGGGGCTGCGCCTGGTGGAGCTGAATTTCCCCGGCATGCGCCCGACCCGGCGCCGCTGGCTACCCATTCGCTGAGCGAGGAGCGGCCGATGCACGCCCTGACCGAGCAATTCATCGATAACGCCTGGGTGGCCAGCCGGGCCACGGCCCGCCACCCCCTGATCGATCCCTACCGGGAGGAGCCGATCGGCGAGGTAACCGCCGGCGATCCCGCCGACGTGGAGGCGGCGGTGGCCGCCGCCCGCCGTGCCCTGCCCGGCTGGCGGGCGCCCCCCGAGGCCCGCCGCGGCGACTCTCTGGACGCCATCGCCGCGGGACTCGAGAGGCGCCGCGAGGCGCTGGCCGAACTGTCGAGCCGCAACAACGGCAAGCCGCTGGCCGAGGCGCACCAGGACCTGGAGGACGCCATCGCCTGCTACCGCTACTACGCCACCCGGGCCCGCGCCCTGGGCGAGCGCCAGGGGCAGCGCGACGACGGCGGCATCGACGGCCTGACGGCGCGGCGCTACTGGGAGCCCATCGGCGTGGTGGGGCTGATCACCCCCTGGAACTTCCCCCTGGTCAGCAGCGCCTGGAAGCTGGCCCCGGCGCTGGCCGCCGGCTGCACGGTGGTGTTCAAGCCCTCCGAGGTCACGCCCCTGCCGGAGCGCGTCCTGGCGGAGATCGTCCGGGAGGCGGGCCTGCCCCCGGGGGTGGTCAACCTGCTGCATGGGGACGGCCCGGGCATCGGCGCGCCCCTGAGCCGCCACCCGGGCATCGACAAACTCTCCTTCACCGGCAGCAACCCGGTGGGCGAGACGGTGATGCGGGCCGCCGCCCAGGGCGTGCGGCCGGTCTCCCTGGAGCTGGGCGGCAAGTCGCCGATCCTGGTCACCGAGGACGCCGACCTGGCCCGGGCCCGGGACCTGGTGATGGCCGGCATCTGCTACAACGCCGGCCAGATGTGCTCGGCCACCAGCCGGCTGCTGGTCCACGAGCGCCTGGCGGATGCCCTCTATGCGGCCATCGACGCGGCCATGGGCACCCTGCGCCTGGGCGATCCCCTGGCCGCGGAGACCGCGATGGGCCCCCTGGTCAACGCCGCCCAGCGCGACCGGGTGCGGGGCTATGTGGCCCTGGCCGAGGCCGAGGGGCTGACCAGCGAGACCCCGGCGCTCGCCCTGCCCGAGCGGGGCTGCTTCGTGGCCCCGCGCCTCTATCGCGAGGTGCCGACCACCAGCCGGCTGTGGCGGGAGGAGATCTTCGGGCCACTGCTCTGTGCGCGGCGCTTCGCCAGCGACGAGGAAGCCATCGCCCTGGCCAACGACAGCGACTACGGCCTGGCCGCCAGCGTGGTCAGCGGCGACCCGAACCGGGCCGAGGCCCTCGCCCGGCGCCTGGAGGCGGGCAACGTCTGGATCAACTGCGACCAGGTGGCGCCGCCCCACGCCAGTTGGGGCGGCATGAAGGGCAGCGGCATCGGCCGCGAGCTCGGCGAGGCGGGACTCGCGGCCTATCTGGAACCCAAGCGGGTGACCCTGCCGGGCTAGCCGCCCCGCCGCGCCTGGCGCGGCGAGTGGCCGTGGAAGCCCCGGAAGGCCCGGGAGAAGCTGGAGCTGGAGGTGAAGCCGCAGGCCAGGCCCACCGAGAGGATATCCAGCTCGGTCTCGTCGAGCAGGCGGCGGGCCCGCTCCAGGCGCAGCTTGAGGTAGTAGTGGCGGGGCGAGCAGCCCAGCTCCTGGTCGAAGAGGCGCTGCAGCTGGCGCGGCGAGACGCCGCCGCGCCGCGCCACCTCGGCGAGGCTCAGCGGCTCCTCCAGGTGGCGCTCCATCAGCGCCACCGCCTCCACCAGGTGGCGCTTGTGGGTGCCCAGGCGCCGCGCCAATGTCATGCGCTGCTGGTCACTGCGGGTGCGGATGCGCTCGTGGATCAGCTGCTCGGAGACATCGACGGCCAGCCGCGCCCCGTGGCGCCGGCCGATCACCGCCAGGGCCATGTCCATGGCGGCGGCGCCGCCGGCACAGGAGAAGCGCCGCCGACCCAGCTCGAAGAGCTCGTCCGAGGTGGGCACCCCGGGGAAGCGCTCGCGGAAGGCGGGCAGGCTCTCCCAGTGCAGGGTGACCCGCTCCTCCTCCAGCAGGCCGGCCGCCGCCAGCAGGAAGCAGCCGGTATCCAGGCCGCCCAGCACGCAGCCGGCCTGATCCAGGCGGTGCAGCCAGGCCATCAAGGGCCGGCTGAGGTGCGCCTCCGGCTCGAAGCCGCTGCATACCGCCAGGGACGGCAGGTGGTGCACCTCGCCGATGGCCTGGTCGCTCATCAGGGTCATGCCATTGGAGGCGGTGACCGGCCCGCCGCTCTCGCTGATCAGGGTCCAGTCGAAGAGCGGCCGGCCGCTGATTCGGTTGGCGATGCGCAGCGGCTCCACCGCCGAGAAGAAGGCCATCATCGAGAAACGCGGCAGCAGCAGGAAGCCGACGGTCTCGGGCAATGGGCCCGCGTACGCCAGGCGCATGGCGTCAGTCCTGCCCCATGGCCGCGCCGGCCCGGGCCGCCCGACGCCGGCGGCGCACCGCGGCGGGGTTCTGGATCAGCGACTTGAGCACCCCCAGGGTCATCAGGATGATCACCACGCTCAGCGGCAGGGCCGCGGCGATGGAGGCGGTCTGCAGGGCGCCGAGGCCACCGGCCAGCAGCAGCACCGCCGCCACGGCGCCGATCACCGCCCCCCAGAAGATGCGCATCGGCCGGGAGGGCTCGTCGTTGCCCAGCGACAGGATGGTGGTGATCACCAGGGTCCCGGAGTCGGAGGAAGTGATAAACCAGCTGGCCAGCAGCAGGGTGGCCAGCGCCGACACCGCCCAGGCCAGCCAGGGCGTGGCCGCCAGGCCGTCGATGGTGCCGTAGAGGGCCGCCGGCAGGTTCCAGTTCTGCACCAGGGTGATCAGCCCGGCCTCGCCGCCGGCGGTCAGCTCCTGATGCAGGGCCACGCCGCCGAAGACGCAGAGCCAGCCGATGATGATGGCGGTGGGGATGATCATCACGCAGGCCATGTACTCGCGCAGGGTACGCCCCTTGGAGATGCGTGCGATAAAGAGGCCGACGAAGGGCGCCCAGGCCAGCCACCAGCCCCAGTAGAAGATGGTCCAGTCGCCCTGCCACTGGGAGGGGCCCGGCTCCTCGGGGAACCACAGCCCCATCTGCACGAAGTTGCCCAGGTAGTGACCCAGGGAGTCGCCGAACATGCCCAGCAACCAGCCGGTGGGGCCGGCGAACAGGAAGAAGCCCAGCAGCAGCACCGAGAGGATGATGTTCCACTGGGAGAGCAGCTTGATGCCGCGTCCCACCCCGGAGACCGCCGAGAGAATCGACAGCGCGCTGATGATGGCGATCAGCGCCAGCTGGGTGGGGTTGCCCGGGTCGATGCCGAACAGTCGCTCCAGGCCGGTGGCGATCTGACTCACCCCCAGCCCCAGGGAGGTGGCCACCCCGAAGACGGCGCCGAACACCGCCAGGATATCCACCAGATGGCCGATGGGGCCGTAGATGCGCTCGCCGATAAACGGATAGAGCGCCGAGCGCAGCGCCAGGGGCAGCTTCTTGCGGTAGGCGAAGTAGGCCAGCGACAGGCCCACCAGCACATAGACCGCCCAGCCATGCAGGCCCCAGTGGAAGTAGGTGACCGCCAGCGCCGAGACCGCCCGCTCATGGCCCAGCGCGGTGGCCCCGGCCAGGTCCGCATAGGGGTTGTTGGGGTAGCCGAAGGCCGCGCTGGTATCCAGGTAGAAGAGCGGCTCGGCGACGCCGAAGAAGAGGATGCCGATGCCGATGCCCGCGGAGAAGAGCATGGCGATCCAGGCGAAGGTGGAGAACTCCGGGCGGCTATCGTCGTCGCCCAGGCGCACCTTGCCGAAGGGGCTCAGCATCAGGCCGAAGCAGACGGCGATCAGGAACACCAGGGTGATGATGTAGTAGGCGCTGAAGGTGCTCTCGATCCAGGCCCGGGCGCTGCCGAAGACGGTACCGGCCAGGGAGGTATCGAAGGCGGTGAACAGCACGAAGGCCAGGATAATGGCGGCGGCGGTCAGGGTCATGCCGCGGTGGGCGCCCTTGAGCAGGCCTCGCTGCTGAATCTGTAGCGCGGCGGGGTTCAGCGGCCCCGTCTGACTGGGGTCGTCGTGATGGTCGGACATCTCGGCTCCTCGAGCCGTTGTCGTGAGCCTCGGACAGTGTCGCAAGCCCCGGCGCGGCGGAGATTGTGAGACTAGCCGTTCACGCAACGGACGGATGATCCGCCGGGGCCAGGGTCAGGCCTGTCAATGGCCCCAGGGCGGAGATAGGCATGGATTCGGCGACAGGCACGCCCCTATGGTGGGCGAAGCCCTCGGGTAAAAATGACGCAATGCGCCATCCAGTATTCACAAGGCGACGCATTGTAGCCTTTCTCGCCATTATCCGGCCAGAATCCGCCCCCGATCGACGCGAATGGCGCCGCGAGTTGTCACGAGACGTCGGGCAGCCGGGCCTCCCGGCGCCGCTTGACCTCGTAGGCGATGGCCAGCAGCACCGTGACCAGGATCAGGATCAGCCCCAGGGCGTTGACCGCCGGGGTCAGGCCGGTGCGCACCTTGGAGGCGATATAGACGGTGAGGGTGGTGTCATAGCCCACCACGAAGAGGGTGGTGTTGTAGTTCTCGAAGGATTGCAGGAAGGCGATCACCGCCGCCGAGAGGATCGCCGGCCGGAGGTAGGGCAGCAGGATGCGCCGGAACATCTGCCACTGGCTGGCGCCCAGGTCCAGGGCGGCGCGCTCCATGGTGCGGTCGAAGCGCTGCAGCCGGGCGGTGACCATCAGCATCACATAGGCGGCGATAAAGGTGGCCTGACCCAGCACGGTGAGCAGGATGCCGCCGCTCACCCCCCACTGGCGCCAGAAGATCAGCGTCGAGATGCCGATGATCACCCCCGGCGTGAGCAGCGGCGAGAGGATCAGCGCATAGAGGAAGGGCTTGGCGCGGCTCGACACCGTGTTGAGGAAGAGCGCCGTGGCGATGCCGATGGGCACCGCCACCACCAGCACCCCGGCGGCGACGATCAGGCTGTTGGCGAGCGCCTGCCACATGCCGCCATCGGCGGCCAGCTCGCCGAACCAGCGCAGGGTGGTGCCGTCCCAGGGGGTCACGGTGGGGAAGCGGCTGTCGTTGAAGGTGGCCGCCGCCATCACCAGCAGCGGCAGGAAGAGGTAGGCGAAGAACACCACCACATAGCCGCGCAGGGCCCAGCTCATCAGTCGTTGCGAACTCATCCACTCATCCTTTGATATCCCGGCAAGCGGCGCCGAGGTGGTTCCTCGGACAAGCCGCTGCATCCCGCTCCCGAAGCCTACTTGGCGATATCCCCCAGCCCCACCTTGAAGACCTTCATCACCAGCGACATGAAGCCGATGCACAGGATCAGCAGCAGGAAGGCGTAGGCCGCGCCCTGGTTCCAGTTGCCGCCCTCGAAGAACCAGTTGTAGATGATCTGGGTGAACCAGCGGCTGCCCGGCGAGCCCAGCAGGGCCGGCACCGCATAGCTGCCCGCCGCCAGCATAAAGGTCATGATGCAACCGGTGGCGATGCCCGGCTTGGCATGGGGAATGATGATGCGCCGATGGGTGCGCAGGGTGCCGGCGCCCAGGTCCCGGGCGGCCCGCACCTGGTTGTCGTCGAGGCTCTCGATGGCGTTGTAGATGGGGAAGACCATAAACAGGATATAGGCGTAGACCATGCCCACCATGACCCCGGCGTCGCCGCTGAGGAAGCGGATGGGGCGCTCGATCAGCCCCAGCATCATCAGCACCTCGTTGAGTGGGCCGCGAAACGCCAGGATGATAAACCACGAGTAGGTGCGCAGGATCTCGTTGATCCAGAAGGGAATAATCAATAACAGCAGGCACAGCGCCGCCTGCCGGGGACTGGCCAGCTTGGCCAGGTAGTAGGCCAGCGGGTAGCTGACCGCGAGGGTCAGCAGGGTCACCAGCACGCTGGACCAGAGCGTCTTGAAGAAGATCGCCCGGTGGATCTCGTTGTTGAACAGGGTGACGTAGTTGGTCAGGGTCCAGCGGTCCTCGGGTCCGCCGAGCTGGGCCGGCAGCAGGTTGGGGCGCAGCGAGTAGTCGATCATCTGCAGCTGGGGCAGGGTGACCATGACGATCAGCCAGATCCCCAGCAGGGCCAGGATCGCCGCCGCCAGGGGGCCGCCGAAGCGCGCCCGCAACTGCCTAAACATGGGCGCCCTCCACCACCTCGCCGGTGGCCTCGTCCAGCGCCGGGCCGCCATCGTCGGGCAGCACCACCGCGTCCTCGGGGTCGAAGCCGAAGTGGGCGTTCTGTCCCGGCCGCAGCGCCTCCAGGTGCTGGCGGGAGAGCTCGTGACCCAGCTGCACGCGGAGCTTCTCGCCGCTGGCGGCGAGCCGCGTCTCCAGCATCACCCAGGCGCCCTCGAAGTGCAGCGCCTCGATGGTGGCCTCGAGCCCCTGGCCCGGGGCCACCGGGCGCAGGTGCTCGGGGCGTACATAGAGGGCCGCGGCGGCGCCATTGGCCAGGGGCCCGGGCGCGGTGGCGCGCCCGCTCAGCTCGCCCAGGGCGCCGCCGTCCAGGCGCACCCGCTCGCCCTGCCGGTCGATGACCTTGGCCTCCAGGCGATTGTTCTCGCCCACGAAGGCGGCCACGAAGCCGGTCTGGGGCGCACGGTAGAGGGTCATGGGGTCGGCCACCTGCTGGATGCGCCCCGCCGACATCACCGCCACCCGGTCCGACATGTTGAGGGCCTCGCCCTGATCGTGGGTGATATAGATAAAGGTGATGCCGGTCTTGCGCTGGATCGCCTTGAGCTCCACCCGCATATGCTGGCGCAGCTTGAGGTCCAGGGCCGAGAGGGGCTCGTCGAGCAGCAGCACCCGGGGTTCCACCGCCAGGGCCCGGGCGATGGCCACCCGCTGCTTCTGGCCGCCGGAGAGCTCGGTGACTCGCTTGGGGCCGCTGCCCTCCAGGGCCACCAGGGCCAGCAGCCGCTCCGAGGTGGCGCGGCGCGTCCTGCGGTCGACGCCGCGCACCTCGAGGCCGAACTCGATGTTCTCGAATACCGTCATCAGCGGGAAGAGCGCCAGGTTCTGGAAGATCATCGCCGTGGGACGGCGATTCACCGAGACCCCGGCCATGGCCTCGCCGCCGATGCGCACCGTCCCGGCCGTGGGGGTCAGGAAGCCGCTGACGATATTGAGCAGGGTGGTCTTGCCGCAGCCCGAGGGGCCGAGGAAGCTGAAGAACTCCCCGGAGGCGATGGCCAGGGAGGTCTCCTCGATGGCGGTGAAGTCGCCGAAGCGCATCACCACCCGATCCAGTTCGACACTAGCGTCCATTGCGCATTTGCCTTCTTCGACTCACGGAAGCACGGCCCCCGGAATGCCGGGGGCCGCTCGCTCGGGCGCTCACTCAGGCGCTCAGGTAGCGATCCTGATACTCGTTGCGCAGCGCCACGTACCAGGGCTCCTGGATCGGCCACCACCAGAGGTTGGCCAGGTCGGCCTCGCTGTAGGAGTCGGTGAAGAACCGGCGGGTGGCCTCCGGCAACAGCTCGGTGGCGCCCTTGGCGGTGGAGTTGTAGCCGGTGGCCTCGACGAACATGGCCCCCGCCTCCGGGGTGTAGTACCAGTTGATCAGCTCGTAGACGGCATCCGGGTTCTGGGCGTTCTTGGGAATCACGAAGCCCTCCATCCACGCCAGGGCCCCCTCCCGGGGCGCGCCATAGGCGATATCCTCGCCCTCCTGCTGCAAGCGGAAGGCGGTGGAGTCCCAGGTCTGGCCGATGATGGCGCCGTTGGTGCGGAAGGCGGCCTGGGCCTCGTTCTCGGTGTCCCAGAACTGCACCAGCATCTGCTTGTGCTTGACCGCCTCCTCGAGGATGACGTCGAAGTTGGCGCGCATCGCCTCCTCGCTCTTGTAGGAGTCGAGCAGCGGGAAGGGCAGCCGGCCCTCCCGCTCCAACCACAGGCCGATGCCCACCAGGGCCGAGTGACCGCGCACCGTCACCCCCTGGCCATGCTCCGGGTTCCATAGGTCGGCATAGCTGAGGGTGGCGCGATCGATATTGGCGTAGCGGCGGTGCCAGGTGATCGCCTCGGTGCCCCAGTCGCTGGGCGCGAAGTAGCGGCGCCCGTCCACCACGCCGCCCACCTCGGAGCCCTCGATGGCGCTCTCCAGGGCGCCGTCCCAGTTGATGCGGGAGGTGTCCAGGGGCTGGACCAGGTCATAGTCCAGGTAGCCGGGCACCCGGTCCACGGTGGGCATGATGACGTCGAAGCCGCTGCCGTCGGTGGCGCGCAGGGAGTTCATCAGCTCGTCGTTGGTGCCATAGGGGGTGAAGGTGGCGCGGATGCCGGTCTTCTCGGTGAAGTCCGCCAGCATGGCATCGGTGAAGTAGCCGGCCCAGGCATAGATGCGCAGGGTCTGCTCCTGGGCCAGGGCGCTGTTGATATAGAAGGCGGGCGCCGTGGCGGCGGCGCCCGCCGCCAGGGACCCCTTGAGGAAACGACGACGCGTGATCGACATGGCTCTCTCCGTGAACAGGTGATAGTCGACAGCAGTGAACAACTTCACGATTGTGCGGCCAGCGGATGTCCCTCGAGTGGCAATTAAATGACCGTTCAATCGTCGATCCAGTAAGCGTAGTCGGAAGGCCCAGCCCCGCCATCAACGCTCCCACTCGGTCCGAGGAGCGCCGGGGACGGGCCGGCTTGCCAGGCCCCGGGCCGATCGGGGATGCTGAGCCTCCGGCGCCCCCGCGGCGCGACGACGCCTCCAGCCAACTGCGATGCCCTTGCCCATGGACGATCAGCCCCTTCCCGATATCCTCGCCGGCCCCCTGCTGCGCCGCCTGAGCCCGGAGCGCCTGGTGCTCTGGCTGGTGGGTTCCCGCCCCCTGGAACTCGGCCTGCACCTCCATCCGGAGGGCGCCACACCGCGGCGCCTGCGGCTCGGCGGGGAGCGCCTGCGGCGTATCCCGGTGGGCCGCCACGCCTGGCTGCACCTGATCGAGGTGTCCCTCGCCACGCCCCTGCCCCGGGGCCGGCGCATCGGTTATGACCTGCGCCTGGAGGACCGCGACGGCGCCCCGGGCATCGCCGACTGGGCCCCCCACCTCTGCCATGACGGCGAGACCCGCCCCGCCTTCGTGCTCGCCGAGGACCAGCGCCGCCTGCTCCACGGCTCCTGCCGCAAGCCCCATCATCAGGACGAGGATGGCCTGGTGCGGGGCGACGCCTGGCTGGCCGAACGCCGCGAGCGGCCCGCAGAGTGGCCCGCCTGGCTGCTGATGACCGGCGACCAGATCTATGCCGACGACGTGGCCGGCCCCATGCTGGCCGCCATCCATGCGCTGATCCGCCGCCTGGGGCTGGTGGACGAGGCACTGGAGGGCGCCACCGTGGCGGATAGCCAGGCCCTCTACGCCGAGCCCGCCGGCTACTACCGCCGCGAATCGCTGCTCCCCGATATCACCATCAACGCGGCGCTGCGCGAGCGCTTCTTCGGCGGCGCCCGCAAGCCGGTCTTCACCTCGGCCAACGCCCATAACCATCTGATCACCTTCGCCGAGATGATGGCCATGTACCTGCTGGTGTGGTCGCCGGTGCCCTGGCGGCTGATCGACCCGCCGCGCCCCGCCCTGACCGACGAGCTGGCCGCACGCTACGACGAGGAGCAAGCGGTCATCGAGGCCTTCGTGGCCGGGCTGCCCCAGGCCGCCCGCCTGCTGGCGCATCTGCCTTCGCTGATGATCTTCGACGATCACGACGTCACCGACGACTGGAACCTGACCGCCGAGTGGGAGGCCTGCGCCTACGGCCATCCCTTCTCGCGACGCATCCTCGGCAACGCCCTCTGGGGTTACCTGCTGTGCCAGGGCTGGGGCAACGATCCCGAGGGGATGGCCGGGCTGGTCGAAGGCGCCGAGGCGCTGCTGAGGGAGGCCCACGAGCGGCAGGAGGGGCTGCCGGCGCCGACCCAGGATGCCCTGCTGGAGGCGCTGCGCGGCCATCGCGACTGGGGCTTCCGGGTGCCCGGCGCGCCGCCGCTGCTGGTGCTGGACACCCGCACCCGGCGCTGGCGCAACGAGCGCCGCCCGGGACGCCCCTCGGGGCTGATGGACTGGGAGGCGCTATGCGAGCTGCAGCAGGCGCTGCTGGGCAGCGAGTCGGTGGTGATCGTCTCGCCGGCGCCGATGTTCGGGGTCAAGCTGATCGAGAGCATCCAGAAGCTCTTCGTGCTGGCCGGCAAGCCGCTGATGGTGGATGCCGAGAACTGGATGGCCCATCGCGGCGCCGCCAGCGTGATGCTCAATATCTTTCGACACAGCCAGACCCCCGGCAACTACGTGATCCTCTCCGGGGACGTCCACTACTCCTTCGTCTACGACATCCGCATCCGCCACCGCCGCCGCGGGCCGCGACTCTGGCAGATCACCTCCAGCGGCATCAAGAACGGCTTCCCGGAGCCGCTGCTCAGTACCTTCGATCGGCTCAATCGCTGGCTCTATGCGCCGCGTTCGCCGCTCAACTGGTTTACCCAGCGGCGCCCCATGCGCATCACGCCCCGGGACCCGGACCGCGCCGAAGCCGGCGAACGACTATGGAACGGCAGCGGCCTGGGCCTGGTGGAACTGGATGACCAGGGGCGCCCGGCGCGGATCCGCCAGTTGGATGTGCGGGGCTTCGAGGTGGACTTTCCGCCTCCCGAGGCCCGGGAGGCGGCGGCGGATCAGGCGACGACGTCCAGCGGACGGGCCGGCCCGAAGTGCTCGAAGTGACGCCGCTCGGCGGGCACGCCGAGGACCTCCAGGTGAGCATTCACCGCGCTCATGAACCCCTGGGGGCCGACGAAGTAGCAGTGCACCTCGCCCTCGGGCAGCAGGCGCTCCAGCAGGACACGATCGAGGCGCCCGCGGTGGTCGGCCCCCTCGCCCTCCTCGTAGAGCAGGGTAGTATCGAGTTGCCGGGGAAAGGCGCGACCTAGCGCCGCCAGCTCCTCGCCGAAGGCGTGATGGGCGGCGTCGCGGGCGGCATGCACATAGATCACCCGTCGCCCCTGCTCCAGGGCCTGGCGGGCCAGGGGCAGCATCGGGGTCTGACCCACGCCGCCGCTGAGCAGCATCACCGGGGCGGCGCCGGGTACCAGGGTCAGGTCGCCGGCCGGCGGCAGCAGCTCCAGGGTATCGCCCAGCGCCATCCGTGCATGAAAGTGCTCGCTGACCCGGCCGCCGGGCTCACGCTTGATGGAGAGGCGATAGCCCTGGCCGTTGGGGTAGGCGGAGAGGCTGTAGTGACGATAGTGGGTCTCGCCGTCCAGGCTCAGCTTGACGCCGATATACTGCCCCGGCTGGAAGTCCGCCACCGGGCCGCCGTCCACCGGCTCGAGCAGGAAGGAGGTGATCACCTCGCTCTCCTCGCGGCGCTCGGCGAGGCGGAAGGTGCGGGTCCCCTGCCAGCCACCGGGGAGACTCGCGAAGGCGTGGTAGTGGTAGGATTCCAGCTCGATCAGCAGCCCCGCCAGCTCCTCGTAGAGGGCCCCCCAGGCGCCGGCGATCTCCGCCGTCAGCGCCTCGCCCAGCACCTCGCCGATGGCCGCCATCAGGCATTCGCCGACGATGGGGTACTGCTCCGGGGCGATGCCCAGGGAGACATGCTTGC
Organism: Halomonas sp. NCCP-2165; assembly: GCF_023708045.1. NCBI lineage: Bacteria > Pseudomonadati > Pseudomonadota > Gammaproteobacteria > Oceanospirillales > Halomonadaceae > Halomonas > Halomonas sp. NCCP-2165. The sequence goes on along the minus strand of NZ_BRCY01000014.1, from coordinate 34,832 downwards.
CGATCGCCGTGGCCAGCGCCGCCCGGGCCCGGGCCGGCTCGCCACGCAGCTGCACATAGGCGAGCACCGCGCCGGCCAGGGCGCGGGGCTGGGCGGCGCTGGCCTGGTGCGCCGGGTTGAAGAGGGCCTTGACCTCCGGGTAGCGGTCGAACATCAGCGGATAGAAGCGCTGGGTGATGGCATCGAGGTGTTCGGCGACCACCGGGGCGGTGGCGGCGATCAGCCGTTCCTGGTCGTGAGTCAGCATGGCGTTCCTTGGTTATCGAGTGGGTTGGCGCTCTGCCTATTCCCTACAGCAAACGCCATGCCAACCTCCCGCCCGGTGGTGCCGACTCGCCCCATTAAGCCAGGTGCCCGCTTTGTTGAGGCCCGGGGCTTTCCTGGGGGCAGGCCTGAGAGTGTTATTTTGACCTTATTAATGCTGTTATAGTGACAATGGCATTGTTCGAGCGACACTGATGACCGACTTCCTGGAGGCCCTGCGCCATCTGCTGACCCAGCTGACCCATGAGGCCCCCGCCCAGGCCGCCTGGGCCCGGCTGCTGGAGACCCTGGTGGGGGACTACCCCGCCGATGCCAGTACCCTGATGGTGCTGGAGGAGGAGAGCCTGCGCCCGGTGGCGGTACTGGGGCTCCCCGAGGAGGTCCGCGGGCGGCGCTTCCGCCTCGCCGAGCACCCGCGCCTGGCGGCCATCGCCGCCCACCCCGGGGTGTGTCGCTTCCCCCTGGGCAGCGAGCTCCCCGACCCCTTCGATGGCCTGCTCGACGAGGCCCTCAACCCGGTCCACGACTGCCTGGGGGTGGCGCTGCGCGACGACGACGAGCGCCTCACCGGCCTGCTGACCCTGGATGCCCTGACCCCCGGCGCCCTGGCCGCGCTGGACGAAGCGGAGCTGGCCGCCGCCGCCCACCTGCTGGGCACCTGTCTGCGCCTGGCCGGGCGCCTCAGCGCCACCCGCTCGCGGCTCAACGAGGCCCTGGAACAGGAGGCGCCCCCGACGGGAATCCAGCACTGGCACAGTCCCGTCATGCGCCAGCTGATGGCCAACGTGGCCCTGGTGGCCCCCACCGCCATGAGCGTGCTGCTGCACGGCGAGACCGGGGTCGGCAAGGAGCTGATCGCCCGCGGCCTGCACGCCCGCTCCGAACGCCACCAGGGGCCCCTGGTTCAGGTCAACTGTGCCGCCCTATCGGAGAGCCTGGCGGAGAGCGCCCTCTTCGGTCACCGCCGCGGCGCCTTCTCCGGGGCGGTGCAGGATCACCGCGGCCACTTCCGCATGGCCGACGGCGGCACCCTGATGCTGGACGAGATCGGCGAGCTGCCCCTGGCGCTGCAGGCCAAGCTGCTGCGGGTACTGCAGGAGGGGGAGATCCAGCCCCTGGGCCAGGAACGCCCGGAGCCGGTGGACGTGCGCATCGTGGCGGTGACCAATCGCGACCTGGCGGCGGAGGTGGCCGCCGGCCGCTTCCGTGAGGACCTCTATCATCGCCTCGGCGCCTTTCCCCTGGAGGTGCCGCCGCTGCGCCGGCGTCGCGAGGATATTCCGCTGCTGGCCGGCCACTTCCTGGAGATCAACCGCATCCGCCTGGGGCTGGCCAACCTGCGCCTCACCCCGGCGGCGAGCACGGCCCTGATCGACTGGCAGTGGCCGGGCAATATTCGCGAGCTGGAGCATACCCTGGCCCGGGCGGCGCTGCGCGCCCTGGCCGAGCGCGGTGACGAGGCGCGACGCCGCGCCCCGATCAGCATCGAGTGCCGGCACCTGGCACTGCCCGAGGGCGCCTCCGCCACACCGGCGGAGGAGGCCGTACTGGCGCCTTCCCAGGCGCCGATACGCCCGCTGAGCGAGGCCCGCGACGCCTTCCAGCGCGACTATATCGCCCGGGCACTGGCCGCGGAGGGCCATAACTGGGCCGGCGCCGCCCGGCGCCTGGCCGTGGACCCGGGGAACCTGCATCGTCTGGCCAGGCGATTGGGACTCAAGGACTCGACCTGACCCGCTGGGCCTGAGGGCTCGCCGGGGAGGCACCGCGTGCCTCGCCCTCCGCGCCGGCGACGACCCGATCCCGGCCCTCCGCCTTGGCCCGGTAGAGCCGTCGGTCGGCCACCGCATAGAGGGCCTCGAGACCCACCATCCGCGGGGTGGCGGTGGCCACGCCGAAACTGGCGGTCAACCGCTCCCCCGTCGCTCGATCGGGCAACGCGAGGCAAGCGATACGCGCGCGAATCCGCTCGGCCAGGCGGGTGGCCCCAGCGGGGTCGCTATCGGGCAGCAGCACGGCGAACTCCTCTCCCCCCAGGCGCGCCACCCGATCCACCTCCCGCACCTCGCTCAACAGGGTCCGGGCCAGGGCCACCAGGACGGCATCCCCGGTGGGATGACCATAGGCATCATTGATGCGCTTGAAGTGATCCAGGTCGATCAACACCAGGCTGGGGGGGGCGGCGCCCCGGCGATAGCGGGCGAACTCCTGGGCGGCCACCTCGTAGAGATGGCGCCGGTTGTCCAGGCCGGTGAGGGGGTCGGTGCGACTCTGCTGGATCAGCGCCTCGCGCTGCTGGTAGATACGCCACAGGGCCAGCATCAGGCCACCGATCATCAGCACCGCCACCCCCGCCAGGGCGATCACCGCCAGGGTCAGGCGCTCCATCATCCGCCGCTGGGTCGCCGAGGCCAGGTGCAGGAGTTCATTGAGCTCGCTATAGGACCAGGCCAGGCCCTCCTCCAGCTCGCCGCCGACCTCCATCAGGCGCCGCGGATCGCGCCCCGCCGCCAAGGCCGCCAGGGCCCGGCGCAGGGCCGGTAGCCGCGACTCCAGACGGGCGAGCTCCTCGACCAGGGGCCGGTACTCTTCCCGGGGCAGCTGGCTGCGCTGCAGCAACCTGGTGATGCCGCGGATACGCAGCTCGATGACCCAGAGCAGTTGCTCCAGTTGCGCCATATGCAGCGCATCGCCGCCGTCCCGGAGATTATCCAGGGTCAGGCGCAGGCGCACCGCGTCTTCCTGGGCACGCACCACGTCGGTGGTCATGGCCGTGTAGTCGGCCCCCACATGGCGGCGCGCCTCGGTGATATAAGTACTCACCGCCAACAGGCTCAGCGCCACCAGCAGGGCGAAGGCACCCGCCATGCCAAACGCCAGGCGGCGCCCCACCATCACCGAGCACTCACCTCGCGGATCGACCAGATCCAGCGCGACATGGGCTCCTCACCGGCCAGTACCGCCTCGGTATCGGCCGGCACCACCAGCATCAGCGGGCCGAACTGGTCGCGGCCGAGGGGCTCGCCATCGAGGCGGGTCACCAGCAGGTAGGCCTTCTCCGCCCGCTCGGCCGGGGTCAGGAAGGTGGTGTAGTTGTCGAGGGCGATAAAGCGCAGCCGGGAGGCGTCATCCAGTCCCTCGGCGGCCAGGAAGTCATTCAGCCAGACCCCGGCGAAGCGCCCCTCCGGCCCCTCGAAGTGACGCATTTCCACCTCATGGAGGCCGTGGCGCTCGATCTCGGCGAGGCTCAGGGAGCGGCGCTCACCGCCCCGACTCAGGGTGAGCACGGGGCTCTCCTGAACCTGGGCCTGGGCCTGAGCCTGAACCTGAGCCTGGGCCTGGGCCTGGGTCATGCCCAGCAGCCACAGGCTCAACAGGATCAGCGGCAAGAACGGGACGGGAAAACGCATGGGGGACTCCTCGGCGAAAGGGCTCTAGTGAATCATCGGCCACCACAGGAGAGAACTGTACCCCACTGAAATACATTATGAATTGCTGATATTTGGCCGAAGGATGGCCACAAACGACGAAGGGCCCGCGATCTCTCGCGGGCCCTTCTCGGAAAGCGTGGCGCGCCCGGCAGGATTCGAACCTGCGACCCCTGCCTTCGGAGGGCAGTACTCTATCCAGCTGAGCTACGGGCGCGCGATGCCCGGCGCGGTGGCCAGGCGGTCGTCATCCTACCTTCCCCCCCGGCCGCTGTCCAGCCCACCGGCCGCCGGTACATGCGCATTGGGCGAAGGATGGCATTTTCCTGGCCAGAAGGATGCCGGTATACTGTCCGCCACTTGCGCAGCGCGCGACCCGATTTCGAATAACAGGACCGTCGACGAGGTGGTGAGAGTGAAATCCAGCAAGCTGATCATGGGGTGCCTGGCCGCCCTGGGCCTGGCCGCAGGCCTGGCCACGACCGCACAAGCCCAGAGCGATAGCGAGCGCGAGGCGATCGCCGAGCGACTCGCGCCGGTAGGCCAGCTCTGCCTGCAGGGCGAAGAGTGCGGCATCGCCAGCGCGGCCCCCAGCGGCGGTAGCAGCGGCGGCGCCGTGGATGGCGCCGAGGTCTATGGCAGCGTCTGCATGGCCTGTCACGACACCGGCGCCGCCGGCGCACCCAAGCGCGGCGAGGCCGATGCCTGGGCGGCGCGCCTGGATCAGGGCATCGAGACCCTCTACACCCACGCCATCGGCGGCTTCAATGCGATGCCGGCCCGGGGCGGCAACCCCAACCTCTCCGACGATGAGGTGAAGGCGGCGGTCAACCACCTGGTGGAGCCGGTCTTCGACGGCGACCTGCCGGAAATCGGCGGCGGTGACGAGGCCGCCACCGAGGAGGCGGCCTCCGCTTCCGCCGGCGCCAGCGACCTGGACGGCGAGGCCCTCTACGGCAGCAGCGGCTGCGCCGCCTGCCACGGTGCCGGCGTGGCCGGCGCCCCGGTGCTGGGCAATGCCGAGGCCTGGGGCCCGCGCATCGACCAGGGCGTCGAGACCCTCTACCAGAGCGCCCTCAACGGCAAGGGCGCCATGCCGCCCAAGGGCGGTAACGCCGGCCTGGCCGACGAAGAGGTGATGGCCATCGTCGACTACATGGTCAGCCAGGCCCAGTAAGGCCGACGGCCTGTCGACCGCAGACGAAGGGGGCGCCACTCGGCGCCCCCTTCGTCGTTCCGGCGTCCCCGTTAACCGGGCGGGGAGCCGTCAGCCCAATAAAGAGCGCAGCCCGGCGATGGCATCCTTGCCCCGGGCCTGCTTCTTGTCCGGGTCTTCCTTGTCGGCGCGGCCCTCCCACTCCAGGTCGTCGGCGGGCAGCTCGTCCAGGAAGCGGCTCGGGGTGCAGTCCATCAGCTCGCCATAGGCCTTGCGCTGGCGCGCCAGGGTCAGGGTCAGGGTCCGGCGCGCCCGGGTGATGCCCACATAGGCCAGGCGCCGCTCCTCCTCCACGGTGCCCACCTCGATGGCGTTGCGGTGCGGCAGCAGCTCCTCCTCGAGCCCCATCAGATAGACATGCGGGAACTCCAGCCCCTTGGAGGCGTGCATGGTCAGCAACTGGACCCGGTCGGAATCGTCCTCCTCGGCCTGCTGCTCGAGGATATCCCGCAGCACCAGCCGCGAGATGGCCGCCTCCACGCTATCGGTCTCGGTCTCCTCGGAGGCGCTGCTCTCCTCGTCGCGCTCCATCGACTTCTCGAGCTGATCGATGAGGATCCAGACGTTGGCCATGCGCCGCTCGGCGATGGTCGGGGCGCTGGCGTTCTGATAGAGCCAGGCCTCGTAATCCATCTCGCGGATCATCTCGCGGATGGCGGCGATGGCATCGCCGCCATCCATGCGCCGGCGCACCGCCTCGATAAAGTGGGTGAAGCGGCCCAGGCGCTCCACGGCGCGGGTCGGCAGCTGCTCGGCCAGGCCCATCTCGCCGCAGGCGGCGAACAGCGAGCCGCCCCGCTCGGTGGCGTAGTTGGCGAGCTTCTCCAGGGTCCCGGGGCCGATCTCCCGGCGCGGCACGTTGACGATGCGCAGGAAGGCGTTGTCGTCGGCGGGATTGATCAGCAGGCGCAGGTAGGCCATGGCGTCCTTGATCTCGTTGCGCGAGAAGAAGGAGGTGCCGCCGGAGAGCTTGTAGGGGATCTGGTAGTGCTGCAGCTTGAGCTCCAGCAGTCGGGCCTGGAAGTTGCCCCGGTAGAGCACCGCGAAGTCGCGCCACTCGGCGGACTCCTTGATGCGCCGGGTGAGGATCTCGCTGGCCACCCGCTCCGCCTCGGCCTCCTCGTGGCGGTTGACCACCACGCGGATCGGCTCGCCGGGGCCCATCTCCGACCACAGCGTCTTGTCATAGACGTGGGGGTTGTTGGCAATCAGGGTATTGGCGGCGCGCAGGATGGTGCCGGTGGAGCGGTAGTTCTGCTCCAGCTTGATCACCTGCAGGCGCGGGAAGTCCTCGCCGAGGGTCACCAGGTTCTCGGGGCGGGCCCCGCGCCAGGCGTAGATCGACTGGTCGTCGTCGCCCACCACGGTGAAGGTCTGGCGTTCGCCCATCAGCAGCTTGACCAGCAGGTACTGGCTGACGTTGGTGTCCTGGTACTCGTCCACCAGCATGTAGTGGATGCGCTTGCGCCAGCGCGCCAGGGCCTCCGGGTCGTCGCGCAGCAGCACCACCGGCAGCAGGATCAGGTCGTCGAAGTCCACCGCGTTGTAGGCCTTGAGGTGGCGGTTGTAGGCCTCATAGACCCGGGCGGCGAACAGCTCGTCCTCGTCGGCGGCGTGGGACAGCGCCTGGCCCGGCAGGATCAGGTCGTTCTTCCAGTTGGAGATGGTGGCCTGGATCCGGTTGATCTGGTCGGCATCCACCTGGGCGTCCTTGTTCATCAGGTCGCGCAGCAGCGCCTTGGCATCGTCCGGGTCGAACAGCGAGAAGCCCGGCTTGTAGCCGAGGGTCTTGAGCTCGCTGCGGATAATGGTCAGGCCCAGGGTGTGGAAGGTGGAGACGGTGAGGCCGTGGCCCTCCTTGCCCTTGAGCATCTGGCCGACCCGCTCCTTCATCTCCCGGGCGGCCTTGTTGGTGAAGGTCACCGCGGCGATGCGCCGGGCGCTCATGCCGCACTCCTGCACCAGGTAAGCGATCTTGGTGGTGATCACGCTGGTCTTGCCGGAGCCGGCCCCGGCCAGCACCAGGCAGGGGCCGTCGATATAGCGCACCGCTTCCCGCTGGCGGGGGTTGAGCTTGGCCAGCCGTTGTTGAATCGACATCACTTACTCCTTGGGGCCGCCGGACGGCTCGGCCCCCGCGAGGCCCGCCCCGGGAAAGCCCAGCTGGCGCCAGGCCTCATAGACCAGCACCGCGCAGGCATTGGAGAGGTTGAGGCTGCGGCTGTCCGCGCGCATGGGGATACGCAGCCGCCGGGACTCGGGCAGGGCCTCCAGCAGCGCCTGGGGCAGGCCGCGGGTCTCGGGGCCGAACACCAGGGCGTCGCCCTCCCGGTAGCGGGGCTCGTGGTAACCGGTGCCGCCGCGGGTGGAGACCGCGAAGAGCCGCTCCGGCGCCACCGCCTCGAGGAAGGCCTCCCAGCCGGGGTGCACCCGCACCCGCGCCCACTCGTGGTAGTCGAGGCCGGCGCGGCGCAGCCGCTTGTCGTCCAGCACGAAGCCCAGCGGCTCGATCAGGTGCAGCCGGAAGCCGGTATTGGCACACAGGCGGATCAGGTTGCCGGTATTGGGCGGGATCTCGGGCTGGTAGAGCACCACATCAAGCATAAGCGCTTCCTGAAACGATCATCGGCACAACGCACTCGGGCCCCTTCACGGGGCCCGAGCGGCGAGGGTCACGGCGTGGCGACGTCGGCCTCAGACGCCGTAACGGGCGCGGTAGTCACGAATCGCCGCGGCATGCGCCTTGAGCTCCTCGCCGGCGTGTTCTTCCAGGTACTCGAGTACCAGGTCGAGGGTGACAATGCTCACCACCGGCATGCCGTAGCGCGCCTCGACCTCCTGGATGGCGCTCTGCTCGCCCTTGCCGCGCTCCTGGCGGTCCAGGGCGATCACCACCCCGGCGGCCTTGGCCCCGGCGCCATCGATCAGTTGCATCACCTCGCCGATGGCGGTGCCGGCGGTAATGACGTCGTCGATGATCAGGATACGCCCCGCCAGGTCGGCGCCGACGATATTGCCGCCCTCGCCGTGATCCTTGGCCTCCTTGCGATTGAAGGCGAAGGGGGTATCGCGGTCATGGCCGTCGGCCAGGGCCACGGCGGTGGTGGCGGCCAGGGGGATACCCTTGTAGGCCGGGCCGAAGAGCACGTCGAAGTCGAGGCCGCTGTCGGCGATGGCCTGGGCGTAGCAACGCCCCAGGCGCGCCAGGGCCGCGCCGCTCTTGAACAGGCCGGCATTGAAGAAGTAGGGACTGACCCGGCCGGACTTGAGGGTGAACTCACCGAAGCGCAGGACGCCCTGCTCGATGGCGAATTCGATGAATTCTCGCTGATATGGCTGCATGCTGTCCGCCACGCTTCCCCCTATCATGATTAATCACTACGGGCCATTTACCCAAACGTCGAAACGTCAGGTATCATACACGCGCGACGGTAAAGGGACTATGTGATGAAGATCGCGACCATTAATGTGAACGGCATCCGCGAAGCGGTGAGCCGCGGCTTTCTGGATTGGCTCGCCAACCAGGACGCCGATGTCGTTTGCGTGCAGAACCTGAAGACCAAGAGTTTCGAGCTCGACGATAGCATCCTCTACCCGGAGGGCTACGAGGGCTATTTCCTGGACGCCGAGGAGGATGGCTTCTCCGGCGTGGGCATCTACTGCCGGAAGATCCCCAAGGCGATCATGTATGGCCTGGGCTTCCCCCAGTGCGACAACGAGGCGCGCTTCCTGCAGGCCGACTACGATCGCTTCAGCATCGTCAGCTTCCTGATGCCCGACGGCAGCGACCCCCAGGCCAAGCAGGCCTTCATGGCCCAGTACCAGGAGTACCTGGCCAAGATGGCCCGCAAGCGCCGCGAGTACATCATCTGCGGCACCTGGCATGTCGCCCACAAGACCATCGACCTGGAGAACTGGGCCGATAACCAGACCACCCCGGGCTTCAAGCCCGAGGAGCGGGCCTGGATGGACCAGCTGTTCGGTCCCACCGGCTTTATCGACACCTTCCGCGAGATCAACCGCGACGCCGGCGAATACACCTGGTGGCCCAAGCTCGACCAGGAGGTGCCGCGCTCCCGCCAGGAGGGCTGGCGCCTCGACTACCAGGTGGTGGGCCCCAACTTCCGCCGCCATGTGGTCGACGCCTGGATCGATCACGACGCCACCTTCTCGGAGTTCGCGCCGCTGATCGTGGAATATGATCTGACGCTGTAATCCCGCCTCCGTCGCCACCCCTCCGGGGCCCATCACGCCGGCTGACTCAGCCGGCGTGATGCGTTCCGGGCGCCGACTTCAATCGCGAATGCCCAGGGCCTCGCGCTGACGGGCGAAGAGGGTCGCCCCGGCGCCCTCGGCCAGCTCGAGCATGGCATTGAGCTCGGCGCGGCTGAACTGGCCCGCCTCGGCGGTGCCCTGCACCTCGATCAGGCCGCCCCCCTCGGTCATCACCACGTTCATATCGGTATCGGCGCCGCTATCCTCCGGGTAGTCCAGGTCCACCACCGGCTGGCCCTTGAACAGCCCCACCGAGATGGAGGCGACCAGTTGCTGGAGGGGATCGGACTTGATCAGCTTCTTGCGCTGCAGGTAGCGGATGGCGTCCACCAGGGCCACGCAGCCACCGGTGATGGAGGCGGTGCGGGTGCCGCCATCGGCCTGGATGACGTCGCAATCCACGGTGATGGTGAATTCGCCGAGCTTCTTCAGGTTGACCGCGGCGCGCAGCGAGCGGCCGATCAGCCGCTGGATCTCCAGGGTGCGACCGCCCTGCTTGCCCCGCGCCGCCTCGCGACCGCCCCGGGTGTGGGTGGCCCGGGGCAGCATGCCGTACTCGGCGGTGATCCAGCCCTGGCCCTTGCCGCGCAGCCAGCGCGGCACCCCGGCCTCGACGCTGGCGTTGCACAGCACCTTGGTGTCGCCGAACTCCACCAGCACCGAGCCCTCGGCGTGGCGGGTGTAGTCGCGGGTCAGGCGAATCTCGCGGGGCTGGTCGGGCTGTCGTCCGCTGGGGCGCATAGAACCTCTCATCTTCGGGTGAAATCTCTGGGCCGAGCCATCATCCAGCATGGGGCTCGGGGTCACCTGGGAGCAGGCAACTCCGCGAAGACGCTGTGAACCCCTCCCTGGGCGCTCGGCATTCTCGTCCCTGATAATGACGCTTCGCTTCGACCTGCTCCCAGCGCGCCTCGGCCATGATGCTAGCGACAATGGCCCTGGAACCTCTGGCAGGGCGCTTATTCTACACCCTTAATCGGTTACACTGTCGCCTCCCTGCGCCCGCCATCAGGAGTTCCCATGGTTCACAGCATGACCGCCTTCACCCGGCTGAGCCGGGACGCCGCCTGGGGTAGCCTGCACCTGGAGCTGCGCTCCGTGAACCAGCGCTACCTGGAACCCCATTTCCGTCTCCCCGACAGCCTGCGCGACCTGGAACCGGCCTTCCGCGAGACCCTGCGCCGCCGCCTGGCCCGGGGCAAGGTGGAGTGCAGCCTGCGCTTCGAGTCCGCCGGCGAGGGCGAGGCGCTGACCATCAACCGCTCGCGCCTGGCCGCCCTCGGCTTCGCCCTGCAGCAGGTCCGCGCCGAGATCCCCGACGCCCCCATGCCGGACGCCCTGGCGCTGCTCGACCACCCCGGCGTCGTCGAGGCCGCCGAGCCGGACCTGGAGGCGATCAAGGCCGCGGCCGGCGAACTCTTCGAGGCGGCGCTGGACGACCTGATCGAAGGCCGCGCCCGGGAAGGCGCCAAGCTGGCCGAGCTGATCCGCGAGCGCCTGGCCGGCATCGGTGAGCAGGTCGCCACGGTGCGCGGCCTGCTGCCGACGATCCTCGAGCGCCAGCGCAGCCAGCTCCAGGAGCGCCTGACCGCCCTCCAGGCCGAGCTCGACCCCCAGCGCCTGGAGGCGGAGATCGCCCTGCTGGCCCAGAAGGCCGACGTGGACGAGGAGCTCGACCGCCTGGAGACCCACGTGGCCGAGGTGGAGCGCCAGTTGACCCAGCAGGGGCCCGTGGGCCGGCGCCTCGACTTCCTGATGCAGGAGCTCAACCGCGAGGCCAACACCCTCTCCTCCAAGTCGGTGGTGGCCGAGACGACCCGCTGCGCCGTGGAGCTCAAGGTGCTGATCGAGCAGATGCGCGAGCAGATTCAGAACATCGAATAAGCCAGGGAAAGCCCCAACACCATGAATCACGCCGCCCATAACAAGCTGGTTTCCTTCATCTGGTCGATCGCCGACGACTGCCTGCGCGACGTCTACGTGCGTGGCAAGTACCGTGACGTGATCCTGCCGATGGTGGTACTGCGCCGGCTCGATGCCCTGCTGGAAGCGACCAAGGCCAACGTGTTGAAGGAAGTGGCCTTCCAGCGCGAGGAACTAGATGTGATCTCTCGGTGGCCATGGTCAGTGCCGATGAAGCCGGGACAGATGGCGTTGCTGCGGATGCCCTGGTCGCGGTACTCGACCGAAATAGCTCGGGCGAACATGTGGCAGGCGCCCTTGGTCGTGCAGTAGAGCACCTCCATCGGGGTGCCGACGACGCCAGAGATGGAGGAGGTACAGATGATGCTGCCGCCGCCCGCGGCGATCATGCCCGGCAGCACGGCCTGGGTGGTCAGGAACATCCCCTTGACGTTGATGTTCATCAGGCGGTCCCAGTCGGCTTCTCGAGTCTCCAGGAAGGGGCCGGCAGCGATGGTGCCGGCATGGTTCATCAACACGGTGATGGCGCCGAAATTTGCTTCGGCCCGGGTGACCGCCTGGTTAACCTGCTCGGCATCGGAGACATCGGCCGGCACGAAGCAGGCCGTGCCTCCCGCATCATTGATGCCGGCGGCGACATTCTCTCCGTCGCTGATCGGCAGATCGAGAATGGCGACCCTGGCCCCTTCTCGCGCAAAGAGTTCGGCGGCGGCCCGGCCGCAGCCCCCCGCACCGCCGGTGATCAAGGCGACCTTGTTCGTCAGGCGTCCCATGGCTTCCTCGCGATTGCTGGTTGTTGTTGGGTTCGGGGGTGCCCGAACACCCTGCCAACCTATTTCGCGGCCCCGGGGCTGTCCATATACGAGAATATATAGTGCGGGCGCCCATCCGGCGGTGCCTGATCTGCCGCTCCCCCCGGCAGGGACGATTCGCCTCCTAATCGTCTTTGCCCTATAATTTCGTATTATTACTACGCGACTCCGGCCCGCCGCCGGAGTCGTTCGCTTTTCTGGAGGCTTCATGACGTCACCCGCCCCTTCCGCCACCGCGGCGCGCCACCCCCGGCTGGCCGAATTCGCCCTGGCCCTGGGCGGCTTCGGCATCGGTACCAGCGAGTTCGTGATCATGGGCCTGATGCCGCGGGTCGCCGCCGACCTGCAGGTGGCCACCGCCGAGGTGGGCTATGCCATCTCCAGCTATGCCCTGGGCGTGGTGGTGGGGGCCCCGTTGATCGCCGCCCTGGCCGCCCGGGTGCCGCGCCGCACCCTGCTGATCGCCCTGATGCTGGTGTTTGCCGTGGGCAATATCGCCAGCGCCCTGGCGACGGCCTTCTGGCCCTTCGTCGGCCTGCGTTTCCTGGCCGGCCTGCCCCACGGCGCCTACTTCGGCGTCGCCGCCCTGGTCGCCGCGGCGGCGGTGCCCGTCGACCAGCGCGCCCGAGCCATCGGCCGGGTGATGCTGGGCCTGACCGGCGCCATCCTGGCGGGGGCCCCGCTGGCCACCTGGCTGGGCCAGTGGCTGGGCTGGCCCAGCGCCTTCGTCGGCGTCGGCGGGATCGCCCTGACCACTGCGGCGCTGATTCACCTCTGGGTCCCGCCCCAGCCGCGTGACGCCACCGCCAGTCCGCGCCGCGAGCTCTCCGCCCTGGCCAAGCCCCGGGTATTGATCACCCTGGGCATCGCCGGCATCGGCTTCGGCGGCATGTTCGCGGTGTTCAGCTACGTGATGCCGACCCTGGCCAGCCAGGCCGGCATGCGCGAGTCCCTGGGTCCCCTGGCACTGGCGATCTTCGGGGTCGGCACCATCGCCGGCAACCTGGTAGGCGCCCGAGCCGCCGACCGCGACCTGAACCGAGCGATCCCGGGCACCCTGCTATGGTGCCTACTGGTCCAGGGCGGCTTCTATTTCGCCGCCAACCACCTGGTCACCGGCCTGCTGTTCGTCGGCCTGGTGGGCACCAGCATTGCCCTGGGCCCGGCGCTGCAGACCCGCCTGATGGACGTGGCCGGCGATGCCCAGACCATGGCCGCCTCGATGAATCATGCCGCCTTCAACTGCGCCAACGCCCTGGGCGCCTGGCTGGCGGCGCTGGTGATCCAGGCCGGGGCGGTGTGGTCCGCCAGCGGCCTGGTCGGCGCGGCGCTGGCCGCCGGCGGCTTGGGGGTCTTCCTGGTGGGGCGTCGCCTGGAGCGACGCGCCGCCGTCCCCGCGCCCGGGACGCCCTGAACCGGGCACGGCGGGCCATGACGGCCCGCCCTCCGGGGGCGTATAATGCCTGGCTTCCGTTGCGGGCGGCCCCGCCGCCCCTCGCCCCGCGACCCGGAGCCCGACATGTCCCAAGGCACCCTCTTTATCGTTTCCGCCCCCTCCGGCGCCGGCAAGACCAGCCTGGTGCGCGCCCTGCTCGAGCGCCTCGACGGCATCGAGGTGAGCGTCTCCCATACCACCCGGTCCAAGCGCCCCGGCGAAGTCGACGGGGTCAACTACCACTTCGTGGATGTCCCCGCCTTCGAGGCGATGATCGAGCGCGGCGACTTCGTCGAGCACGCCCGGGTCTTCGACAACTACTACGGCACCTCGCGTCCGGCGGTGCAGGCGCGCCTGGCCGCCGGCCAGGACGTGATCCTGGAGATCGACTGGCAGGGCGCCCGTCAGGTCCGCGAGCAGTTCCCCGAGGCCCAGTCGGTGTTTATCCTGCCCCCCTCCCGGGCGGCCCTGGAAGAACGCCTCACCGGCCGCGGCACCGACGATGCCGAGGTGATCGCCCGGCGCATGCGCGACGCCATCAGCGAAATGTCACACTATGACGAGTATGATCATGTGATCATCAATGATGACTTCGCCGTGGCCCTGGACGAGCTGTGCGCCCTGGTGCTGACGAGTCGCAGCCGGCTGGCGCGGGTTCGCGCCGGCCAGGCGACGCTGATCGAGGCGCTCTTGTCACAGGATCATGGGGTCGAGTAGACTTTTTTGTCCCCCCGAATACACGCCGCGCGCACGCCGGCAGTGCAACATCAGGATACCGTTCATGGCGCGAGTTACCGTTGAAGATTGTCTGGATCACGTGGAAAACCGTTTCAAGCTGGTGATGATCTCCACCCAGCGCGCCCGTCAGCTGGCCCGCGGTTCCCGTGATGCCCTGCTGCCCTGGGACAACGACAAGCCCACCGTGATGGCCCTGCGCGAGATCGCCGCCGGCAAGATCGACGACCAGGTGCTCAACGAACCGGTGGAGGCGCCGGTGCGTCCGCGGCCGGAAGCGGAAGCAGGCTACGGCGAGTAACGGCGCCGCCGTTCCTCGTGTCTTCCTTCCCTTCGCAGCAATAAGGCGCGCCCATGTTTACCATCGACGACCTGGCCGACCGCCTCGGTAGCTACCTTCCCGCCGAGGAAGTCCAGCAGGTCAAGCGCGCCTTCTATTACGCCGAGCAGGCCCACGACGGTCAGCGTCGCCGCTCCGGCGAGCCCTATGTGACCCACCCCCTGGCGGTGGCCAATATCCTCGCCAATATGCACATGGACCATCAGAGCCTGATGGCCGCCATGCTGCACGACGTCATCGAGGATACCGGCGTGCCCAAGGAGGCCCTGGCCGCCCAGTTCGGCGAGCCGGTGGCGGAACTGGTCGACGGCGTCTCCAAGCTGACCCAGATCGCCTTCGAGGACAAGGCGGTGGCCCAGGCGGAGAACTTCCAGAAGATGGTGCTGGCGATGTCCCGGGATATCCGGGTGATCATCGTCAAGCTCGCCGACCGCCTGCACAACATGCGCACCCTGGGCGCCCTGCGCCCGGAGAAGAAGCGCCGCATCGCCCGCGAGACCCTGGAGATCTACGCCCGCGTGGCCAGCCGCCTGGGCATCAATACCATCCGCGTGGAGCTGGAGGACCTCTCCTTCCAGGCCATCTACCCGATGCGCGCCGAGCGCATCAAGCGGGCGGTGAGCAAGGCCCGGGGGCATCGCCGCTCGGCGATTCGCCAGCTCCAGACCAGCCTCCAGCAGTGCCTGGACGACGAGGGCCTGGCCGGCAACGTGGTGGGTCGCCAGAAGCACCTGCTCTCCATCTACCGCAAGATGCGCGATCAGCAGAAGTCCTTCGCCGAGATCATGGACGTCTTCGGCTTCCGCATCATCACCGACAGCGTCGACAGCTGCTACCGCATCCTCGGCGTGGTGCATAACCTCTACAAGCCGGTCCCGGGGCGCTTCAAGGACTATATCGCCATCCCCAAGGCCAACGGCTACCAGAGCCTGCATACCACCCTGTTCGGCGCCAGCGGCATGCCCATCGAGGTGCAGATCCGCACCCGCGAGATGGAGGCCATGGCCAACAACGGCATCGCCGCCCATTGGCTCTACAAGGCCGGCCAGACCGATCACCCCATCGCCGAGGGCAGCCACGCCCGGGCCCGGCAGTGGGTCAAGGGGCTGCTGGAGATGCAGCGTCACGCCGGGGACTCGCTGGAGTTCATCGAGCACGTCAAGAACGACCTCTTCCCCGACGATATCTACGTCTTCACCCCCAAGGGCGACATCATGGAGCTGCCCCAGGGCGCCACGGTGATCGACTTCGCCTACAGCGTGCATACCGATATCGGCAACAGCTGTATCGCCTGCCGCATCGATCGTCACCTGGCGCCGCTCTCCACCCGCCTGGAGAGCGGTCAGACCCTGGAGATCATCACCGCCCCGGGGGCCAAGCCCAATACCACCTGGCTCTCCTTCGTGGTCACCGCCAAGGCGCGCTCGGCGATTCGCCACGCCCTCAAGCACCAGCAGCATACCGAGTCGGTGCAGCTCGGCCGTCGCCTGCTCAACAAGGCGCTGGCGGATTTCGAGACCAGCCTCGAGGAGCTGCCGGAAGGGCACCTGGCCGCCCAGCTGGAGGCGCTCTCGGTCAAGCACGAGGACGAGCTGCTGGAATCCATCGGCCTGGGGACCCGCATGGCCTATGCCCTGGCCCGCCAGCTGGTGGAGGCCCTGCCGGAGGGACGCGAGGCGCCCCTTGCCCCTCGGGCCGCCCAGGGCAACAG
The DNA here is from genome assembly GCF_023708045.1 of Halomonas sp. NCCP-2165. NCBI lineage: Bacteria > Pseudomonadati > Pseudomonadota > Gammaproteobacteria > Oceanospirillales > Halomonadaceae > Halomonas > Halomonas sp. NCCP-2165. The sequence goes on along the minus strand of NZ_BRCY01000014.1, from coordinate 18,693 downwards.
CCCGGTGGTGATCAGCGGCGCCGAGGGCATGGTGATCAAGTTCGCCCGCTGCTGTCACCCGCTGCCCGGCGACCCGGTGCTGGGGCATCTCTCGGTGGGCAAGGGCATCGTGGTACACCGCGCCGACTGCCGCAATCTGAACGACCTCAAGGGGGAACCGGAAAAACTCTTCCCCCTGGAATGGTCGGAGACGATCGCCGAGGACTTCCCGGTGGCGCTGCGCATCGAGATGGAGACCCGGCGCGGCCTGGTGGCGGAGCTGGCCAGCCTGGTCACCGATGCCGATGCCAATATCGAGCGCATCGGCATCGAGGAGCGCGACGCGCGCCTGGCCATCGTCAACCTGACCCTGGCGGTACGCGGCCGGATCCATCTGGCGCGCATCATCAAGCGGATTCGCAACCTGCCCCAGGTGGGCCGCGTCGGCCGCGTCCGCAATTGATCGACAACCTCCGGCCCCGCCGCCCCTGCCGGGCGGCGGGGCCCGCTTTTTCCTACACAACCACAGCGAGGACACCCCCATGAGCAACAAGGCCGTGATCAACACCGACAAGGCACCCGCCGCCATCGGCCCCTACTCCCAGGCCATCAAGGCCGGCAACACCGTCTACCTGTCCGGCCAGATCCCCCTGGACCCGGCCACCATGGAGCTGGTCTCCGATGACTTCGAGGCCCAGGCCCGCCAGGTCTTCACCAACCTCAAGGCGGTCTGCGAGGAAGCCGCCGGCTCCCTGGGCGAGATCGTCAAGATCAACCTCTACCTGGTCGACCTCGGCAACTTCGCCATCGTCAACCAGGTGATGGAGGAGTTCTTCAGCGCCCCCTTCCCGGCCCGCGCCGCGGTGGGCGTCAAGGCCCTGCCCAAGGGCAGCCAGGTAGAGGCCGAAGCGGTGATGGTCATCGGCGACTGAGCCGACCCGGCGTGCGGCTCTTCTTCGCCCTGCGCCCCGACCCGGCCCTCGGCGAGCGCCTCGCCGCCCTGGCCGAGCAGGCCCGCCGCCACTGCGGCGGGCGTGCCACCCCTCGCGCCTCACTGCACCTGACCCTGGCCTTCCTCGGTGAGGTGCCCGAATCCCGCCTCGATGCCCTGATTCGGCTCACCGAGGCATTCCCCTGCCCCTCCGGCCATTGGTCTGCGGATCGCTATGGCAGCTTCCCCCGTGGTGGCATCCTCTGGCTCGGCTCGAGCCGCCCCTGCCCTCCGTTGGAGGCGCTCCACCACGACCTCTGGCAGGCCCTGACGCCGCTGGGCTTCGCCCCGCCCCGGCGCCCCTTCCTGCCCCATGTCACCCTGCTGCGCCACGCCGCCCCGGAGAAACGTGATCCCTGCGTCCTGGCCAGGCTGCCGCGCCCACGCCTCGACTGGCACTACACTGGAATCGAGCTGGTTCAGTCGCTGGCCGAAGGAGGGCGCCACCGATACCGTGGCCTGGCCAGCAGTGGCCGGCACTGATATTGCCGCCGAGGGAGAGAGGGAACATGCCAAGACATCATGCACCAGGAGCCGGCATCGCCGTGGCCCTGCTGGCACTGAGCGCGCCGGCCCCGGCCGATCTGAACGTCGGCCTCGGCTATACCAGCGAGAGCACGCCGGCGCTGCGCCTGACCCTGGATCGGGAATTCGACCTTAGCCGCTGGCACCCGCGTCTCGACCTGCGCCTGGCCACGGGGGTGCTGCTGCTGCCCGGCGATGATGCGGACGATAACGCCGCCTGGGTGGTGACGCCGGCCTTCCGTTACGACCTGGGCGCGCCCGGCGGGGCCTATCTGGAGGCGGGACTCGGCGCCGGCCTCTTCCTCGAGACGCGCCTGGAGTACCGGGCCCTCTCCACCGCCTTCCAGTTCGAGAACCGACTGGCGGCGGGATGGCGACTGGCCCATGGCGGCGAGCTGGGCCTCAGCGCCACCCACTATTCCAATGGGCGGATAAAGCGGCCCAATGACGGCTTCGAGGTCTACTCACTGAACTACCGCCTGGCGTTCTGAATCCTGCCGGAGCAGACGGCACAAAACGCCCCCCTCTCCAGTCGGCGGCTTCGAGGTCTACTCACTGAACTACCGCCTGGCGTTGTAGGTTGGGTACGCGAGCCAAGGCGAGCACACCCAACGAGCTCCGCGGCGGCGGCTAGACCACATCGGATGCTCTCGCCTGTGGCTCGTTTATCCGACTTACTTGGGCTTGGGCAGGAAGCCGCCCGCCTCCAGTACCTGGGCATAGCCCTCCCGGAAGCTGGGGTAGCGGAAGCGGTAGCCGCTCTCGAGCAGCAGGGCGTTGTCGCAGCGCTTGCTGGCCCGGCGCCGCAGCGGCGACTGGATCACCTGGCTGGGCTCCACCCTGAGCTTGTCGGCCAGCCACTGCATCACCTCGTGCAGCGGCGCCGGCTCGCAGTCGGAGGCCAGGTAGAGGGGTTCCAGGGGCTGGTCGGCCAGGGCCAGGTCGATCAGGTGGGCCAGCACTCCGGTGCAATCGTCACGATGGATACGGTTGGAGTACATCGCCGGGCTGGCCGGCGCGATGCGCCCCTCGCGGACCTGGCGAATCAGGCGATCGCGCCCCGGTCCATAGATGCCGGAGAAACGCACCACGGTGCCCGGCAGGTCATGGGCCAGCAGCGCCTGCTCCGCCTCCAGCATCAGCTGCCCCGAGAAGCCATGGGGCGCCACCTCGCTGTGCTCGTCCACGGTCTCGCCTGCCTGCTGGGCATAGACGCTGGTGGACGAGACGAAGAAGACCCGCTTAGGCGGCCGCTTGCGGCCGGCATACTCGGCCAGCACCGCCTTGAGCCCGTCCGGGTAGGCGGCCCGATAGGCCTCCTCCTCGAAGCGGTCGGCGCTGATCACATAGACCAGCACCTCGGCGTCCGGCAGGGTCGCCAGGCTCTCGGCGTCCTGGACGTCCGCGGCCACCGCGGCGATGCCCGCCTCGGTCAGGGCCTGGGGGCGGCGCCGCACGCCGGTGACGCTCGTGCCTTGGGCCTTGAGTTGCCGTGCCAGGGTGATGCCGATATCGCCGCAACCGACGATCAATGTCGTTGTTTTCTTCACCTTTCCCTTGCCCCTTGATAAAAAGTCCCTATCGGATAACACATTACTGCCCCGAGAGGATGCCGCCGAGGCACCATCATGACTCTAACAGAACTCCGCTACATCGTAACCTTGGCCCAGGAGCGCCATTTCGGGCGCGCCGCCGAGCGCTGCCACGTCTCCCAGCCGACCCTGTCGGTGGCGGTGAAGAAGCTCGAGGAGGAGCTGGGCGTGCCCCTCTTCGAGCGCTCCAAGTCCACGGTGCAGGTCACCCCCCTGGGCGAGCGCATCGTCGAGCAGGCCCAACGGGTGCTGGAACAGAGCAGCGTGATCCGGGAGCTGGCCAATGCCGGCAAGGACCAGTTGGCGAGCCCGCTGCGTATCGGCGCCATCTACACCATCGGTCCCTACCTGTTTCCCGACCTGATTCCCGAGCTGGCCCGCAGCGCCCCCCAGATGCCGCTCTATATCGAGGAGGGCTTCACCGCCACCCTGCGCCGCAAGCTGCGCAGCGGCGAGCTGGACGCCATCATCATCTCGCTGCCCTTCACCGAGACCGATGTGCTGACCAAGCGCCTCTATGACGAGGAGTTCGAGGTGCTGATGCCGGCCAGCCACCCCTGGACCGAGAAGGCCAGCATCGACAAGGAGGAGCTGCTCGGCGAGCGCCTGCTGCTGCTCGGCGAGGGCCACTGCTTCCGCGACCAGATCCTCGAGGCCTGTCCGGCGATCAGCGCCAAGCTCAATAGCCCCAGCAACACCCTGACCGCCGAGGGCGGCTCCCTGGAGACCATCCGCTATATGGTCGCCTCGCGGCTGGGGGTGACGGTGCTGCCCCACTCCGCCATCGGCACCGGCCGCTACGAGCAGGGGGGCGTGGAGAGTCGCCCCTTCAGCGACCCGGCGCCGTCACGCACCGTGGCCATCGCCTGGCGGGCCAGCTTCCCACGGCCCAAGGCCATCGATACCCTCACCGAGGCGATCGCCAAGTGCCGTCAGCGGCGGACTTCATGAACGAGCTGCAGCAGCCGGTCACCGCGCTCAAGGGGGTCGGCGAGGCGCTGGCCACCAAGCTGGCCCGGCTGCGTATCGCCACCCTGGCGGACCTGCTCTTTCACCTGCCGCTGCGCTATCAGGACCGCACCCGTATCACCCCCATGGGCACCCTCAAGGCGGGCCAGGAGGCGGTGATCGAGGGCGAGGTGGCCGCCGCCAGCGTGGTTCAGGGGCGGCGCCGCAGCCTGCTGGTGCGGCTCAAGGATGGCTCCGGCATCATCAGCCTGCGCTTCTTCCACTTCTCGCCGGCCCAGCAGCAGCAGTTTCGCCCCGGGGTGCCCCTGCGCGCCTTCGGCGAGGCCCGGGCCGGGGCCACCGGCCTGGAGATTTACCACCCGGAGTACCGCCTGCTGGCCAGCGGCGAGGCCCCGGTGGAGGAGCACCTGACGCCCATTTACCCGACCACCGAGGGACTCAACCAGGCGCGGCTGCGGGCCCTGATCGGCCAGGCCCTAGCGCTGCTGGATCGTCATCCCGACGACCTGCGCGACTGGATTCCCGAGCCCCTGCGGGAGCGTTTCGGCCTGCCGGAGCTGCGCCACTGCCTGCATGCCCTGCATGAGCCGCCCCCGGAGGCCGATCTCGACAGCCTGGCCGATGGTCACCACCCGGCCATTCGCCGCCTGGCCCTGGAGGAGCTGCTGGCCCATCAGCTCAGCCTGCGCCAGGTACGCCTGCGCATCCAGGCCGATGGCGCCCCCGAACTGCCCTCCGGCCGCGGCCTGCAGGCGCGCTTCGTCGCCCAGCTGCCCTTCAGCCTGACCGGCGCCCAGCGCCGGGTGCTCGACGAGATCGCCGCCGACCTGCAGCGCCCCCTGCCCATGCTGCGCCTGGTGCAGGGGGACGTGGGCTCCGGCAAGACGGTGGTGGCGGCCCTGGCTGCACTCGCCGCCATCGCCGGCGGCTGCCAGGCGGCGGTGATGGCGCCCACCGAGATCCTCGCCGAGCAGCACTTCCGCACCTTTCGCGCCTGGTTCGAGCCGCTGGGCATCGAGGTGGCCTGGCTGGCCGGCAAGCTCAAGGGCAAGGCGCGCCTGGACACCAAGGCGGCGCTGCTGGACGGCCGCGCCCAGCTGGTGGTGGGCACCCACGCCCTCTTCCAGGACGACGTCCACTTCCAGCGTCTTGGACTGGCGATCATCGACGAGCAGCACCGCTTCGGCGTTCACCAGCGCCTGGCCCTGCGCGAGAAGGGCGAGGCCGCCGGCCTGACGCCCCACCAGCTGGTGATGACCGCCACGCCGATCCCCCGCACCCTGGCGATGAGCGCCTACGCCGACCTGGACCTGTCGGTGATCGACGAACTGCCCCCGGGGCGCACCCCGGTGCAGACGGTGGCGGTGCCCGACGAGCGCCGCCCGGAGGTGGTGGCGCGTATTCGCCATGCCTGCGCCGAGGGGCGCCAGGCCTACTGGGTCTGCACCCTGATCGAGGAGTCCGAGGCGCTGCAGTGCCAGGCCGCCGAGGCGACCCGGGACGAGCTCACCGAGCGGCTCCCGGAACTCGCCATCGGCCTGGTCCACGGGCGCATGAAGGCGGCGGAGAAGGCCGAGGTGATGGCGGCCTTCAAGGCCGGCGAGCTGGACCTGCTGGTGGCCACCACGGTGATCGAGGTGGGGGTGGACGTGCCCAATGCCAGCCTGATGATCATCGAGAACCCGGAGCGGCTGGGGCTCTCCCAGTTGCACCAGTTGCGTGGCCGGGTGGGGCGCGGCGCCACCGAGAGCTTCTGCGTGCTGCTCTACCATCCGCCGCTGTCGGCCCACTCCCGGGAGCGCCTGGCGGTGATGCGCGAGACCACCGACGGCTTCCGCATCGCCGAGAAGGACCTGGAGCTGCGCGGCCCCGGCGAGGTGCTGGGCACCCGCCAGACCGGCCTGGCGCAGATGAAGATCGCCGACCTGGAGCGGGACCGGGACCTGCTGGAACGGGTCACCGAGCTGGCCAAGGCCCTGCTGGAGCAGGCCCCGGAGGCCAGCGATCCGCTGATTCAGCGCTGGCTCGGCGATGAAGCCGGGCGTTATGGGCAGGTGTAACGCCAAGGAGCAAGGAGCAAGGAGCAAGGAGCAAGGAGCAAGGAGCAAGTATCCCCTCACACGGCTGATTACCAGGGTTTCCTTGTAGCTTGCAGCCGAAGGCCCTTGACCCTTGTAGCTCTGCGCTTAGAGGTGTTTTAGCAGCTTCTGCAGCTTGGTGAGATCGGCGGAGTCGCCGACCAGGCGCACGGTGCCTGCCATCATGCCGTCGAGGAAGGCCTGCTGGGTCGGTTTGCGCAGGACCTTGAGGGCGGCGGCCTCGTCCTCGAAGCGCAGCTCCAGGTCGAGATCCACCGGCAATCCCTTGCCGGTCTGGATGTCACGGGGCGACATCCGATAATAGCGGGCGATGGAGAGGTCTTCGGTGGCGATCCCCCAGTCGAGCCCCCTGGCCTGGCTCAGGGACTCGCGGAAGGCCGGCTTGCGGCGCAGGGCGCGCTTGAGCAACCAACCCAGGATCCACAACATCAGACGCAGCTTCATGGCGTTCCTTGCGAGGCGAGAACCCGGACCCGGCGCGGCTGGCTGCCGGGCCCGCGATGGACGACCTTACTTGGCGACGGCGTCCTTGAGCGCCTTGCCCGGCTTGAAGGCCACGGTCTTGCTGGCCGGAATGGTCAGCGGCTGGCCGGTCTGAGGGTTCTTGCCGGTGCGCGCGGCACGCTCGCGCACGGTGAAGGAGCCGAAGCCGATCAGCGAGACATCCTGCCCCTTGGCCACGCTGCCGGTGATCTCGTCGAGAATCACGTTCAACACCTGGCTGGCCTTGTCCTTGGAAAGATCGGCACGATCGGCGATCGCCGAGGCGAGTTCTGGTTTGCGCATACAGCCCTCCTGGTTTGGATATGCAAGGCGGCATCCGCCGCTCTCGTTGTTCTTCAAGGGTAACGGTAATCGAAGCCCCGAAGGGGGCGACCCCCGGGGATACCGGCGGGAGCCCTCCCCACGCGTAACGTCACTAGACTAGCAACGGCGGTGCGGCTCGCGCCAGCTCAACTTTCCGCCTCACGGCGGCGCCTGTCAACGCGAAACCCATCAAACGTCCGTCTACATCCTCGGCCAGGGCCGCGAGATCTCGCCCCTCCCCCTCGATACGCCAGCGCGCCGGTGCCTCTCTGGGCGGCAGCGACACCACCGGCAGCAGCGGCGTCTTGACCAGCACCGGCCAGGGACCATAGCTCACCGGGGTCGGGGCACCGCTCAGGGTCGCCGCCAATGCCTTGGCGGCCGCCTGCAGGGGCTGCACATACATGGCGTTGATACCGGCCACGCAGGCCGCATCGCCCAGGGCATAGATGCCCGCCGCCGAGGTCGCCAGGTAGCGATCGGTGACGATGCCTTCGGCGCCGGTCGTCAGCCCCGCCGCCTCGGCCAGCTCGACCCGCGGCGCCAGGCCGGTGGCCACCAGCACCAGGTCCGCGGTCAGGGAGTGACCATTATCCAGGCTCAGGACCAGGCCCTGCGCCTCGGCTTCCATGGCCATCAGCGAGCGCCCCGCATGCAGGGCGATACCTGCTTCTGCCATTGCCTCGCCCAGGGCTCGCCCCAGGGGCTCCGGCAGCAGCCGCGCCAGGGGCGCCGGCTCCGGGGCGACCAGCGCCACCCGATGGCCGCCGGCCTGCAGGTCATTGGCGAACTCGCAGCCCACCAGGCCGCTGCCGATGATCGCCACCCGGGCCGGACGGCCGAGACCCGCCAGGGCCGTCTGAAAGGCGCGATAGTCGTCCAGGTCATTGATGGTAAAGACCCGGTCGGCGAGCCCCGCGGGGATGGCGAAGGGCGGTCGCGGCGCGGCACCGGTGGCCAGCACCAGTTGCCCGTAGTCGAGGCGCTCCTCACCGATCCACAGGCAGCGGGCCTCGGGGTCGAGGGCGGTGACCCGGGTGTGAGTACGCACCACGGCGCCCAGTTGCTCGGCCACCTCGAGGGCCGAACGCTGGGCCAGCCGCTCCGGGGGCAGGCCCTTGGCGAAGCCGGTGGAGAGCAGCGGCTTGGAATAGTCGTCGCCGCTATCGGCGGTGATCAGGGTCAAGGGATGGTCGGGATTCCTGGCCCGCCACTGGCGGGCCAGACCCAGGCCGGCCATACCGGTTCCGAGGATGATCAGGGGCGTGTCCATGGGGCTCCTGGCAGCGAGAGGGGATGGCCCCCCATGGTACACTAGCCGCCCCTTGACTCGACCCGGAGCGGCACGGTGCGCGACAGGCCACTTCTTCCCATCGCCATCCCCCACTGGCAACCCGCCGCGGCCTTCAGGCCCTTGATCAGCGCCCCCTGGTGGCAGTGGCTGGCGTCCCAGGACTCATTGACCGAGCGCCTGACCGCCGCCGGCGGCGAGCGCCCCTTCCGGGTGCGCCTGCTGAGTCAGCGCCCGGGAGTGCCCCGGCGCGACGAGGCCCGGGCCCTGGGGCTGGCGCCGCGTCGCCTGGCCTGGCTGCGCGAGGTCGCCCTGTGCCTGGGCGAGCGCCCCTGGGTGGTGGCCCGCTCGGTGGCCCCCCTGACCCAGCTACGTGGCCAGCGCCTGGACGGCCTGGGGGAGCGCTCCCTGGGCAGCTGGCTGTTCCGCCAGCCGGACCTGGAGCGCGGCCCCATCGAGCTGACCCGGCGGCCGGCCCCCTTCCACCCGGGGCATGGCCCCTGGGGGCGCCGCTCGGTCTTCCGCCACGGCGACTTCATGGTACTGGTGCAGGAGTACTTCCTGGCATCGATGGCCGAGGAGCTGGGGCTGCCATCGCGCTAGGAGGCTGTCGGCTTAGCCCGGCTAGGCTGCTAGGATTAGCGCCATCGCTTCAGGAGGACACGATGGACTCGACCCAGCCCCGCGGCCTGCGCCGCCTGCCCGATTTCCTGCGCCTGATGCGCCTCGACCGGCCCATCGGCACCTGGTTGCTGATGTGGCCCACCCTCTGGGCGCTGTGGGTGGCCAGCGAGGGCATTCCCGAGCGCAAGCTGCTGCTGATCTTTATCGCCGGGGTCTACCTGATGCGCGCCGCCGGCTGCGTGATCAACGACTTCGCCGACCGCCACCTGGACGGCCATGTGAAGCGCACCAAGGAGCGTCCCCTGGCCACGGGGCGGATCACCGAGAAGGAAGCCAAGACGCTGTTCGCCGCCCTGGTGGTGGCGTCCTTCGTGCTGGTGCTCTTCACCAACCTCTTTACCATCCTGCTGGCCTTCGTGGGGGTGGGCCTGGCCTTTATCTACCCCTTTATGAAGCGCTATACCCACCTGCCTCAGTTGTTCCTGGGGGCGGCCTTCTCCTGGGCCATCCCCATGGCCTTCGGCGCCGCGCTGGGCCATATCCCGATGGAGGCCTGGCTGCTGTTCGCCGCCAATGTCGCCTGGACGGTGGCCTACGACACCCAGTACGCCATGGTCGACCGGGACGACGACCTGAAGATCGGCATCAAGTCCACGGCGGTGCTCTTCGGTCGCGCCGACAAGGCGATCATCGGCCTGCTGCAGCTGACCACCCTGGGCCTGCTCGGTTGGGCGGGTCGGGGCCTGGGGCTGGGCGGTTTCTTCTGGCTGGGGCTGGCGGCCATGGCGGCCACCTTCGTCCACCAGCAGGCGCTGATCCATGACCGCTCCCGGGAACGCTGCTTCCAGGCCTTCCTCAACAACCACTGGTCGGGGCTGGTGCTCTTCGCCGGCCTGGCGCTAAGCCTCTGGCCCCAGGGTTAATTGGCCACCTGGACATACTGTTAGAGCTTTGAACGTGAGGGGCGCTGGGGGCAGGTCGGAGCAAAGCGTCTTTTTCAGGGACGAAAAAGTCGAGCGTCCAGGGAAGGATTCACAGCGTCTTTGCGCGGGGCCGGCCTTCCGGAGTGCCTGCCCTCAGGTTAGCCCCGAGACAAACTCGCCTTGTCATGGTGCTGTCATATTGTCAGGCTCTAATCGTCATCACACCGTCATAGCCAGCCGAGGCCCAAGATGACCGCCAAGACCGTTCTGATCGTCGATGACGAAGCGTCCATCCGCGAGATGATCGCCGTGGCCCTGGAGATGGCCGACTATCGGGTGCTCGAGGCCGACAACGCCCAGGACGCCCACGCCATGATCGTCGACCACCAGCCCGACCTGCTGCTGCTGGACTGGATGATGCCCGGCACCAGCGGCATCGAACTGGCCCGGCGCCTCAAGCGCGAGACCACCACCTCCGAACTGCCGATCATCCTGCTCACCGCTAAGGGCGAGGAGGACAACAAGATCCAGGGGCTGGAGGCCGGCGCCGACGACTACATCACCAAGCCCTTCTCGCCCCGGGAGCTGGTGGCCCGCCTCAAGGCCGTGCTGCGCCGCACCACCCCCAAGGGAGTCGAGGAGGCCGTCGAGGTGGAGGGCCTGGTGCTGGATCCCGCCAGCCACCGGGTCAGCGCCAACGGCCGGGCGGTGGAGATGGGCCCCACCGAGTACCGCCTGCTGCAGTTCTTCATGACCCACCAGGAGCGCGCCTATACCCGCAGCCAGCTCCTCGACCAGGTGTGGGGCGGCAACGTCTACGTGGAGGAGCGCACCGTGGACGTGCATATCCGCCGCCTGCGCAAGGCCCTGGGCGAGCACCATCAGCACCTGGTGCAGACGGTGCGCGGTACCGGCTACCGCTTCTCCGCCAAGGCCTAGACGCTGGGCCACCGACTTTTCCGTCGAAGCCTAGTATTCTGATGCCAAAAGCGGTGCTGACCACCGCCCCCTGAACCTCCGACCTGCGGAGCCCGTCCGTGCATAACTGGCATCGCGAACTCTGGCGACTCGGCCTGTTGATCACAGGCTTCGGCCTGCTGGGCTGGCCCCTGGGGCATCCCGCCGCCGGCCTGGCCCTGGGGCTGGCCCTGGGCCTGGGACGCCAGCTCTGGCAGTTGCGCGCCCTGCATCGCTGGCTGAGCGAGCGCCCCCAGGACGAGCCCCCCGCCGCCAGCGGCCTGTGGGGGGAGCTCTTCGATCGCCTCTACAAGTACCAGAAGGGCCAGCGCCTCACCCAGCGCCGCCTGCGCGATACCCTCAAGCGCATCCAGGACTCCTCCGAGGCGATGACCGACAGCGTGGTGATGCTCGACTCCCACGGCGACCTGGAGTGGTGGAACAGCGCCGCCGAGCGCATGCTGGGCCTCAAGGCCTCCCATGACCGCGGCCAGCACATCACCAACCTGCTGCGCGACCCGCGCTTTATCGGCTACTTCAATGCCCGCGACTACCAGGAACCCTTGACCCTGCCCTCGCCGCTGCGCGAAGACCTGATCCTGCAGTTCCAGATCACCCTCTATGGCGACAACGAGCGCCTGCTGATGGCGCGGGATATCTCGCGCCTGCACCGCCTGGAGATGATGCGCCGCGACTTCGTGGCCAATGTCTCCCACGAGCTGCGCACCCCCCTGACGGTGATGACCGGCTACCTGGAGACCTACGCCGACCACGCCGACCTGCTGCCGCCGCGTTTCGCCCGGGGCCTGGGGCAGATGCAGCAGCAGGCCACCCGCATGCAGACCCTGGTGGAAGACCTGCTGCTGCTGTCACGCCTGGAGAACGAGCAGCATCGGGAACCCGCCGAAGCGGTGGACCTCGGCGAACTGATGGCGGCGGTACGCCGCGACGGCGAGGCCCTCTCCGGAGGAGTGCACCAACTGGCGGTGGAGGCCCCGGCGACGGAGCGGCTGCTGGGCAATGCCCAGGAGCTGCGCAGCGCCCTCTCCAACCTGGTCTTCAATGCGGTGCGTTACGCCGGCGAGGGGACGCGGATCACCCTGTGCTGGCGTCTTACCGCGGAGGGCGCCTGCCTGGAGGTGGAGGACGACGGCGAGGGCATCGACCCGGTGCATCTGCCGCGCCTCACCGAGCGCTTCTACCGGGTCGACAAGGGACGCAGCACCGCCACCGGCGGCACCGGCCTGGGCCTGGCCATCGTCAAGCATGTGCTGCTGCGCCACGACGCCCGCCTGGAGATCGACTCCCACCCCGGCGAGGGGGCCCGCTTCTCCTGCCACTTCCCCGCCGAGCGGCTGCTGCCCGCCCCGGCCCTGGCAAACTCCTCCTGAGGGGGCGCCTCTTTATCAATCCCCCTGTCACTTCCCGGCCGAGCGGCTGCTGCCCGCCCCGGCCCTGGCAAACTCGCCAGAAAAGCCGATATCGGGGCTATCCGGGGACAACCCACGCGAAGACGCGGTAAACCCTTCCCTGGGCGCTCGGCATTCTCGTCCCTGATAATGACGCTTCGCTACGGCTTGTCCCCGGCGCCCCTTCCCATTCTCCCTCTCAGCTACCCTCTTGGCGCATCGTCAGGCCGCGGTAGTGGGCGTCCCACATCAGCACCGCGCCGGCCACGGCGCCGGGCAGCAGGATCAGGTTGGCCAGGGGGATCCAGGTGATCAGGGTGACCCAGCCGCCGTAGGTGAGGGTCGGCCAGCGGCGCCGTGCCAGGCGCCGGCGCATCTCGGCGAAGCTCACCTGGTTGTTGTCCATGGGGTAATCCAGGTAGGTGATGGCCATGATCCAGGCGGAGAAGAGCGCCCAGAGCAGGGGCGCGAACAGGTTGAGGCCGGGAATCCAGCCGATCAGGAAGAGCAGCGCCATGCGCGGCAGGATATAGGCCAGCTTGACCAGTTCACGGCCCAGGGCATCCACCGCGGTGCGCAGCAGCCCGCGATCGTCCAGGGGTTCGCGGCCGGTGGTCAGCACCTCCACCCTGGCGGCGAGGAAGCCGTAGAAGGGCGCGGCGATCAGGTGGGTCACCAGGGTAAAGGTAAAGAAGACCATCACCACCAGGCTGATCAGGAACAGCGGCCAGATCAACCAGCTCAGCCAGTCGAGCCAGGCCGGCACCATCGCCATCCAGCCATCCAGCCAGCCGCCGAAATGGCTCAGCACATAGCGCAGCAGCAGCGCATAGACCACCAGGTTGATGGCGATGGGAACGAACACGTAGCGGCGCAGGCCGGGGCGGAATACCAGGCGGGTGCCACGCAGCACCGCGGTCAGGGCATCGAGCATGGGGGTATCTCTCCTCAAAACGACAGCGACCGCCGGCACTCGCGGCGGTCGCTGCATTGGAGGGGCTCGCGCCCCGGCGGTCAAGCCCCGCGGCCATCAACTGCGGCCAGACACCATCATCCATGGCGGCCCGGGGCTATCCAGGGGGGAGGCACTACGCAAAGACGCTGTGAATCCGTCCATGGACACTCGACTTTTTCGTCCCTGAAAAAGACGCTTTACTCCGGCCTCCCCCCAGCGCCCCTGAGCCATTCCTACTTTAATGCTCCTGTGAACGGCCTACCGCTTGATGGCGGCCTCATCCAGCGTCTCGGGATCGACATGGCGGATATCCAGCCCCTTGACCAGATAGACCACGTATTCCGCCAGGTTGTCGGCATGATCGCCGATACGCTCCAGGGCACGCAGGATCCACATCACGCTGAGCACCGAGGAGATGGAGCGCGGATCCTCCATCATGAAGGTCATCAGCGAGCGCATGGCGCTGGCATACTCGCTGTCCACCGAGTCGTCCTCGCGCACCACCTCCAGGGCCAGCTCGATATCGAAGCGGGCGAAGGCGGTCAGGGCATCGCGCAGCATCTTGCGCACGTGCTCGCTGATATGGCGCACCTCCACCACGCCCTTGGCGTTCTGGCTCGACTCGATCAATGCCAGGGCATTGCGGGCGATCTTGCTGGCCTCGTCGCCGATGCGCTCCAGGTCGGAGGTGGCGCGGATCACCGCCAGCACCAGGCGCAGGTCGGAGGCGGCGGGCTGACGACGGGCCAGCACCCGGGTGCACTCGTCGTCGATCTTCAACTGCATGTCGTTGACCGCCTTGTCGTTGTCGCGGACCCGCTCGGCGAGGCGGCTGTCGCCGTCCAGCAGGGCGCTCACCGCCTCCTGGATCTGCTGCTCCACCAGGCCCCCCATGGCCATCAGGTGGGTCTTGAGCTCCTCGAGCTCCTGGTTGAACTGGCGGGAAATATGCTGGCTATGGGTATCGCTGGTGATGTCCATGGGACTCTCCTGAAGCCGCCGGATCAGCTCATCCGGCCGGTGATGTAGTCTTCGGTGCGGGTCAGCCGCGGATTGGTGAACAGGTCATCGGTGGCGGCATACTCCACCAGTTCGCCGCCCTCCAGGAAGGCGGTGTAGTCGGAGACCCGGGCCGCCTGCTGCATGTTGTGGGTGACCAGGATCACCGAGAGCCGCGACTTGAGATTGCGGATCAGCTCCTCGATCTTCAGCGAGGAGATCGGGTCCAGGGCCGAGGCGGGCTCGTCGAGCAGCAGCACCTCGGGCTGCACCGCCAGGGTCCGGGCGATCACCAGGCGCTGCTGCTGCCCCCCCGAGAGGGTCCAGGCGGAGTCGTGCAGGCGATCCTTGACCTCGTCCCAGAGGGCCGCGGAGACCAGCGCCCACTCGATGATCTCGTCGCGGCGGCGCTTTTTCAGCGGCGCCTGGAGTCGCAGCCCGAAGGCCACGTTCTCGTAGATCGACATGGGGAAGGGGTTGGGGGTCTGGAAGACCATCCCCACCCGGCGACGCAGCTGTGCCACCGCCACCCCCGGCCCGTGGATATCCTCCCCCTCCAGCAGCACCCGGCCGCTCTGGGTGACCTCGTCATTGAGATCATGCAGCCGATTGAGGGCCCGCAGCAGGGTCGACTTGCCACAGCCCGAGGGGCCGATAAAGGCGGTGACGCTGTGTCGCGGTACCCGCAGCGACAAGCCCCGGAGCGCCGGCTGCTCGCCATAGCGCAGGGAGAGGTCATCGATCTCCAGGCAGCCCTGGGCCGCCGGGATCTCGATGATCGCCGAGCGGGTCTCCCCGGCCGCCCGGGAAAGCAGCGTCTCGGACATGGCTCGACTCATCGGGCCCCCGGCGCCGCATGCCGCGCCCTCAGATGATGCCGCAGCAATATTGCAGTCAGGTTAAGCACCAGGATCACTCCCACCAGCAGCAGCGCCGTGGCATAGACCAGCGGCAGGGCCGCCTCCACGTCGCCGCCATGAAAACCGACATCGAAGACATGGTAGCCCAGATGCATGAACTTCCGCTCCAGGTGCAGGTAGGGGAAGTCCCCGTCCACCGGCACCTGGGGCGCCAGCTTGGCCACTCCCACCAGCATCAAGGGCGCCACCTCGCCGGCGGCCCGGGCGATGGCCAGGATCACCCCGGTGAGCATCGCCGGCAGGGCCATGGGCAGTACCACCCGGCGCAGCATCTCGGCGCGGGTGGCGCCGAGGGCCAGGGCCGCCTCGCGCTGCTGATCGGGGATGCGCGCCAGCCCCTCCTCGGTGGCCACGATCACCACCGGCAGGGTCAGCAGGGCCAGGGTCAGGGAGGCCCACAGCAGGCCCCCGGTGCCGAAGGTGGGCGACGGCAAGGACTCGGCGAAGAACCACGCATCGAGGCGCCCGCCGAGGCCATAGACGAAGACCCCGAGGCCGAAGACGCCATAGACGATGGAGGGCACCCCGGCCAGGTTGCGCACGGCGATACGCACCCACCCGGTCAGCCGTCCCTGGGGGGCCACCTCGTGCAGGTAGACCGCCGCCAGCACCCCGAAGGGGGTCACCAGGGCCGACATCAGCAGCACCATCAGCACGGTACCGAAGATCGCCGGCCAGACGCCGCCGGCGCTATTGGCGGCCTCGGGCCCCTCGCTGAGGAAGTGCCAGAGGTTGGCCGCCCAGGCCAGCAGCTTTTCCACCGGCGACATGGCATTGGGCCGCCAGGCGGCCGTCATCTCGGCCAGGGGTACGCTCAGGCGCTCGCCGGCGGCGCTCTCCACTACCAGGGCATCCCGCGCCATGGCCGCCTGCAGTTCGGCGACCCGCGCTCGAGCCGCGGCCAACCGCTCGCGGGCCGCGGCGTCGTCATGGTCCGCCGCCAGGCGCCGCGCCAGCGGTGCGATCACCTCCTCGCGCAGGGCATCGCGCTCCTCGACCAGCCCCCGGACCCGGGCCAGGCGGGCCTCGAAGGCCGGCCATAGCGGCTCCGTCAGTCGCCGTCCCGCCTCCTCCAGGGCCAGGGGACGCACGATCAGCTCGCCCCAGCGTCGGCGTTCGATCACCGCCCACGCCTCGGGGGCCTCCTCGGCGACGATGCGCCCGACCTCGACCCAGCGCCAGGCCTCGCCGTCCAGGTCGCGGTTGCCGACCCGGTAGAGGCGCTCGTGCACCCAGTGCCCTTCCAGGGTGCGCCGGCGCTCCTCGCGCACCGGCTGACCGGCCAGCTGGTGCCCGTCATCGAGGGTCACCAGCGTCACCGGCGCCGGCCAGAAATGCCCCAGGCCGCGCCCCGCCAGCAGCAGCAAGAGGGCCACCAGCATCAGCAGCGACAGGGCCAGGCTGCCGGCGGCCAGCCAGGGCCAGGGCCCCTCGCCCCGGGGTCGCCCGGCACGGCGCATCGACGGGAGTCTCATCGTCCCGCCCCCAGGCGCCGATAGCGGCGCTTGAGGCGTCGCCGCACCAGCTCCGCCAGGGTGTTGACGACGAAGGTGAAGAGGAACAGCAGCAGGGCGCTGAGCAGCAGTACCCGATAGTGGGTGCCGCCGGGTACCGCCTCGGGCAGTTCGATGGCCAGGTTGGCGGCGAAGGAGCGCAGGCCCTCCAGGGGATTGACGCTCATCAGGGCGGTATTGCCGGTGGCCATCAGTACGATCATGGTCTCGCCCACGGCGCGCCCGGCGCCGATCATCACCGCCGAGAAGACCCCCGGCCCGGCGGCGGGCAGCAGCACCTTCCACAGGGTCTGCCAGCGGGTGGCGCCCAGGGCCTGGGCCCCCTCGCCGAGGCTCGCCGGCACCCCGGAGAGGGCATCCTCGGCCAGGGCGAAGATGGAAGGAATCACCGCGAAGCCCATGGCCAGGCCGACGATCAGGGCGTTGCGCTGCTCGACGTCGACCCCCAGGGAGGCCGCCAGCCAGCCGCGCAGGTCGCCGCCGAACCAGGCCGCCTCCAGCCAGGGCGAGGCCCACAGCGCCAGGGTCACCCACAGCGCCAGCCAGGGCATCAGCCAGAGCCCCGCCCAGCCCAGGGGCAGGCGGCGGCGCAGCGCCGCGGGCAGCCAGGCCCACAGCCCTCCCGCCAGCAGCATCGCCAGCGGCAGCAGCAGGATCAGCGCCAGGCTGCCGGCCAGGTGGCGCTCGACGAAGGGCGCCAGCACCAGGCCGGCGATAAAGCCGATCACCACCCCGGGCAGCGCCTCCATCAACTCCAGGGTCGGCTTGAGGCGATGGCGCAGTCGCCGCGGCAGGTAGCAGGCGCTGGAGACCGCCGCCCCCAGGGCCAGGGGCACGGCGAACAGCAGGGCATAGGCCGCCGCCTTGAGGGTGCCCCAGGCCAGCGGGGTCAGGCCATACTTGGGCTCGTCCAGGCTACCCTCGCCGGCGCTCTGCCAGCGTTGCTGGGGGGCGGCATGGCCCTCGTAGGGCTGCGGCAGCCAGAGGGTGTGCCAGTCGATCTCGGCATGGGGTGCCTCGATGGCCAGGCGCCGGAGGTCTTCCTCGCCTCGCCATAGCAGGTGCCCCTCGCCATCGAAGCCCAGGGCCTCGCCGGCGGGGAGCTCGCCGCGCCAGCGCTCCCCGGCCAGGGCGTCGTAGAGGCTCAGCCCCGCGGCATCCCGGACCAGGAACTGGCGCGATCCGGGGCGTACCCAGAGGGCCTCGATGGTCGCGCCCCGCTCACGATAGGTCTTGGCCAGGCGCAGCCAGGGGGGGCGCTCCTCGACGAGCCAGCGGCGCAGGCCACCGGCGTCGTCGGCGATGATCAGGCTGCGCCCCCCGGCCAGGCTCGCCACCGCGCTGATGCGCCGTTCGGGGGCCACCACCGGCAGCCGCGCCACCAGCCTCGGCGCCTCCCCCACCAGGTCGATCCTCGCCAGGCGATGCGCCTCGGCCAGCCAGAGTCGCTCGTCCAGGGCGCGCGGCAATCGCTCCAGCCGCTGCTCCCGCAGCCAGGCCTCGAGCCCGGCGGGCAACGGCGCCTGCAGGGGATGGGCCGCCTCGATGCCGGGCATCGCCGGCTCGGCGGTCACCCGTGGGGCGGAGAAGAGCGGCCAGGCGGCCATCACCAGGAAGACGCCGATGGCCAGCACGGCGACGATCACGCCGATGCCGCAGGCGCTGATCAGCAGGGTCGCCAGGCGATCCCGGACCCGGCGCCAGCGCTGGCGCCTGCGCACGGCGAGCGAGGAGAAGTCGATCATGGCCGGGGCCCGTGGGAAGCGAAGAGTGGCATGGAGGTAGCGTGACTCTAGGTCAGGATGATGACAAAACGATGACAGCGATCAGGGCGGCGCCAGGCCGATCTCTCGGCGAATCGCCGCCAGGCGCGGCGGCGGCAGGGCCACGAACCCCAGCTCCTCGACGATGGCCTGCCCCTCGGCGGAGAGCACCAGCTCGATAAAGGCGCGCTCCAGGGGCGGCCAGGGCTCGCCGGGGACCAGGTTGAGGTAGAGATAGAGGGGGCGCGTCAGGGGATAGTCACCGGCCAGGGCGGCCTCGGCGGTGGGACGGACCACCCCGCCGTCCTCCCCCACCAGGCCCAGGGCCCGCTGCCAGCCGCCATAGAGCCCCAACAGCCCGCCGATGGGGGCCATC
>NZ_BRCY01000013.1:52196-93845 GCF_023708045.1 Halomonas sp. NCCP-2165 | reverse complement strand
GGTGGAGCGGGGGCGGTGTAGCCGGTTGGGACACGGAGGCTCTCTTGGTCAGGGGGGGGTTGGCCGGGCAGGCAACGACTGGCTCGGGACGGCCCGCCGGCGGCGAGGCGGGCGTCGGCGCAAAGATTAGCATCCTAGCGGCCTATTGCCAGCGCCTGGCCTCGGGGCTGCGCGCCGCTTCCAGCATCGCCAGCATGGAGCGGGCGGCGTTGGAGAGGGTGCGGCTCTTGTGCATCAGGTAGCCCAGGGGGCGCTGGATGGGCCGGTGGTCGATGGGCAGTACCTCGATCTCGTCGTCGATCAGGCTCTCCGGCAGCACGCTCCAGCCCAGGCCGATGGCGACCATCATCTTGAGGGTCTCCAGGTAGTTGGTGGAGAGCGCCACCTGCACCTTGAGCCCCTCCCGGGCGAAGGTGTCGACGACGATGCCGCGGGTAAAGGTCAGGTGCCCCGGCAGCACCGCATCGAAGGTGGAGAGGGCCGGCAGTGCCAGGCGTTGGCGGCCGGCCAGGGGGTGGTCGCGGCCACAGACGAAGCGCAGTTGATCGACCCACACCGGTACCACGGTGAGGTCGGGGGCGGGGGAGGGCGCCAGGGTCACCACCGCCAGCTCCAGTTCGCCGTCGAGCACGTCCTGGTAGGCCTGCTCCGAGTCGAGGAAGCGCATGTCCAGGCGCACCTCGGGATGGGCCTGGGTATAGGCCTTGAGGATCGGCGGCAGGCGGTGCAGGCCGATATGGTGGCTGGTGGCCATGGTCAGGCTGCCGCCCACGTCGCCGCTGAGGTTGCCGATGGCGCGGCGGCTGTCGTCCACCATCACCAGGATCTGGCGGGCCCGGGGTAGCAGCAGCCGTCCCGCCTCGGTGAGGCTGACCCGCCGGCCGATGCGGTCGAAGAGGCGCGCGCCG
Source organism: Halomonas sp. NCCP-2165 (assembly GCF_023708045.1). Classification (NCBI taxonomy): domain Bacteria; kingdom Pseudomonadati; phylum Pseudomonadota; class Gammaproteobacteria; order Oceanospirillales; family Halomonadaceae; genus Halomonas; species Halomonas sp. NCCP-2165. The sequence goes on along the minus strand of NZ_BRCY01000013.1, from coordinate 92,937 downwards.
ACCTGGTCCTCGAGGCCGGCGATGCGCTTGCTGACCGCCGGCTGGGTGAGGTGCAGGTGTTCGCCGGCCAGGGAGAAGGAGCCGTGATCGGCCACGGCGAGAAAGGCCTGAAGGCTCTGGGTATCCATTGCAAGGCTCCGAACGGTGTGAACAGGGCTACCGAGGTTGGTATGGCGAGGGGCGCTGGGGACAGGGCGGAGCGGGGGTTTTTTGCCAGGGATGGCAAAAGTAGCGCCCAGGGAGGGGTTCACAGCGCCCCGCGATGGCCTGTCCCCAGGGTAGCCCCGGGTCGCCAGCGGAAAGTGTGCCGCCTGCGATAGCCTTGAGATGTTCTGTACCCATTATATTCCATGTTGGAATTCAAAGGATAAAAAACATGAATTGATTTTATGGATGGCGCCCCCTAGTCTCGAGCCATCAGAGAAGCGCGGGCAACGAGCCCGCCCCTGGAGGAGACCCCCATGGCAGGCCAGACGCTCTACGACAAGCTGTGGTCACAGCACCTGGTAAAGGAACGTGACGACGGTACCGCCCTGATCTATATCGACCGCCACCTGCTCCACGAGGTGACCTCGCCCCAGGCCTTCGAGGGCCTGCGCCTGGCGGGCCGTAAGCCCTGGCGCCTGGACGCCAACCTGGCCACCCCGGACCATAACGTGCCCACCACCGTGGTGGAGCGGGCCCGGGGCAATGCCGGCATCCAGGACCCGGTGTCGCTGATCCAGGTGCAGACCCTGGACGACAACTGCGAGGCCTTCGGCATCGAGGAGTTCAAGATCAACGACGCCCGTCAGGGCATCGTCCATGTGGTGGGCCCGGAGCAGGGCGCCACCCTGCCGGGCATGACCGTGGTGTGCGGCGACTCCCACACCGCCACCCATGGCGCCTTCGCGGCCCTGGCCCATGGCATCGGTACCTCCGAGGTAGAGCACGTGCTGGCCACCCAGTGCCTGCTGGCCCAGAAGATGAAGAACATGCTGGTGCGGGTCGAGGGCGAGCTGGGCCTCGGCGTCACCGCCAAGGACATCGTGCTGGCGGTGATCGGCGAGATCGGCACCGCCGGCGGCACCGGCTACGCCATCGAGTTCGCCGGCAGCGCCATCCGCGGCCTCTCCATGGAAGGTCGCATGACGGTCTGCAACATGGCCATCGAGGCCGGCGCTCGGGTCGGCCTGATCGCGGTGGACGACACCACCATCGACTACCTCAAGGATCGCCCCTACGCGCCCAGCGCCGCCCAGTGGGAGGCCGCCGTGGCCGACTGGCGCGGCCTGGTCTCCGACGAGGATGCGGCCTTCGACAAGGTGGTGGAGCTGGATGCCGCCGCCATCGAGCCCCAGGTGACCTGGGGCACCAGCCCGGAGATGGTCACCGGGGTCTCCGGCGAGGTGCCCGACCCCGAGGCCCAGGCGGATGCCACCCTGAAGAGCGGCTACCAGCGCGCCCTGGAGTACATGGGTCTGGCCGCCAAGCAGAAGATCACCGATATCAAGCTCGACAAGGTGTTTATCGGCTCCTGCACCAACTCGCGCATCGAGGACCTGCGCGAGGCGGCCAAGGTGGCCAAGGGCAAGAAGGTCGCCGACTCCGTCCAGCTGGCCATGGTGGTGCCGGGCTCCGGCCTGGTGAAGCGCCAGGCCGAGGCCGAAGGGCTCGACAAGATCTTCGTCGAGGCGGGCTTCGAGTGGCGCGAGCCGGGTTGCTCCATGTGCCTGGCCATGAACGCCGACAAGCTGGGCGCCGGCGAGCACTGCGCCTCCACCTCGAACCGCAACTTCGAGGGGCGCCAGGGCTACGGCGGGCGCACCCACCTGGTGAGCCCGGCGATGGCCGCCGCCGCCGCCATCGCCGGTCATTTCGTCGATGTGCGCGCCCTCGAATCGAACCGCGCCGCCCAGGAGGCCTGAGTCATGCAGAAATTCGAACGTCAGCAGGGGCTGGTGGCGCCCCTCGATCGGGCCAACGTGGACACCGATCTGATCATCCCCAAGCAGTTCCTCAAGTCGATTCAGCGCAGCGGCTTCGGCGTCAACCTCTTCGACGAACTGCGCTACCTGGACGAAGGCCAGCCGGGCCAGGATTGCTCGCAGCGTCCCCTCAACCCCGATTTCGTGCTCAACCAGGCGCGTTACCAGGGCGCCAGCGTGCTGCTGGCGCGGCGCAACTTCGGCTGCGGCAGTTCCCGGGAGCACGCCCCCTGGGCCCTGGCCGACTTCGGCTTCCGGGTGGTGATCGCGCCGAGCTTCGCCGATATCTTCTACAACAACGCCTTCAAGAACGGCATCCTGCTGATCACCCTGGAGGAGGAGGCCGTCGACCAGCTGTTCGAGGAAGTGGAAACCAGCGAGGGCTATCGCCTCGACGTGGACCTGGAGCAGCAGCGCATCACCACGCCGGGCGGCGAGATCCTCGAGTTCGCGGTGGATGCCTTCCGCAAGCACTGCCTGCTCGAGGGGCTCGATGATATCGGCATCACCCTGCAGGACGAGGACGCCATCCGCGCCTTCGAGCAGAAGCATCGCGCCGCCCGCCCCTGGCTGTTTCGCCAGGCCGGCTGAGCCCCGTATTCATCGATTCAAGGGAAGAGACACCTGATGAGCCGCAAGATTCTCGTTCTGCCGGGCGACGGCATCGGTCCGGAAATCACCCGCGAGGCGGTCAAGGTCCTTAAGGCCTGCCAGGCCAAGGGCCTGGACGTGACCCTGGAGGAGGGCCTGGTGGGGGGCGCCGGCTATGACGCCCACGGCGAGCCGCTGCCCGCCGCGACCCTCGACAAGGCCAAGGCCGCCGACGCCATCCTGCTGGGCGCCGTGGGCGGTCCCCAGTGGGACACCCTGGAGGACCTCGCCAAGCGTCCCGAGAAGGGTCTGCTGGGCCTGCGCAAGAACCTGGGGCTGTTCGGCAACCTGCGCCCGGCGCTGCTCTACCCGCAGCTGGCCGAGGCCTCGACCCTCAAGCCCGAGGTGGTCTCCGGCCTGGATATCCTGATCGTCCGCGAGCTCACCGGCGGCATCTACTTCGGCCAGCCCCGGGGCATCGAGGAACGCGACGGCGAGCGGGTCGGCTTCAACACCTATGTCTACTCGGAGTCGGAGATCGAGCGCATCGGTCGCCTGGCCTTCGAGATGGCCCAGAAGCGCGGCAAGAAACTGTGCAGCGTCGACAAGGCCAACGTGCTGGAGGTGACCATCTTGTGGCGCGAGGTCATGGAGCGCCTGGCGCCGGAGTACCCGGACGTGGAACTCTCGCACATGTACGTGGATAACGCCGCCATGCAGCTGGTGCGTGCGCCCAAGCAGTTCGACGTCATCGTCACCGGCAACATGTTCGGCGATATCCTCTCGGATGCCGCCGCCATGCTCACCGGCTCCATCGGCATGCTGCCCTCGGCGTCCCTCAACGAGAGCGGCCAGGGCATGTACGAGCCCTGCCACGGCAGTGCCCCGGATATCGCCGGTCAGAATATCGCCAATCCGCTGGCCACCATCCTCTCGGTGGCGATGATGCTGCGCTACTCTCTGGGGGAGACCGCCCTGGCCGAGCGGATCGAGACCGCCGTGGGCCAGGTGCTCGACCAGGGCCTGCGTACCGCCGATATCGCCTACCCGGGCACCCGCCAGGTTTCCACCACCGAGATGGGCGACGCCGTACTGGCCGCCTTCGAGGCGCTCTAAACGCGCCCTCGGTATTTCCGCGCCCGTGGCACCCGCGGGCGCTACCTCCTCCGAGCGGGGAGGCACACTTATTTTCAGGAGGACATTCACATGTTGAAAGTCGGTTTTGTCGGTTGGCGTGGCATGGTCGGTTCCGTGCTGATGCAGCGCATGGTGGAAGACGGAGACTTCAAGGGCATCGAGCCGATCTTCTTCACCACCTCCCAGGTCGGGCAGCCGGGGCCGGACGTCGGCGTGGAAGTGCCCCCCCTCAAGGATGCCTTCGACCAGGAGGCCCTCAAGGCCCTGGACGTGGTCATCACCTGTCAGGGTGGCGACTACACCCAGGCGGTCTATCAGGACCTGCGTCAGGCCGGCTGGAAGGGCTACTGGATCGATGCCGCCAGCACCCTGCGCATGGCCGACGAGGCGACCATCGTCCTCGATCCGGTCAACCGCCATGTGATCGATGCCCAGCTGGCCCGTGGCGCCAAGACCTTCGTCGGCGGCAACTGCACCGTGTCGCTGATGCTGATGGGCCTGGGCGGGCTCTTCGAGGCCGATATGGTCGAGTGGATGACCTCCATGACCTACCAGGCCGCCTCCGGCTCCGGCGCCAAGCATATGCGCGAGCTGCTCAACCAGATGGGCGGCCTGCGCGACAGCGTGGCCTCCGAGCTGAGCGATCCGGCCAGCGCCATCCTGGATATCGACCGCAAGGTCACCGCGGCCATGCGCGGCGGCGACTTCCCCACCGAGAACTTCACCGCGCCCCTGGCCGGCAGCCTCTTGCCGTGGATCGACTCCAAGCTCGACAACGGCCAGAGTCGCGAAGAGTGGAAGGGCAGCGTCGAGACCAACAAGATCCTCGGCCTCGACAACAACCCGATTCCCATCGACGGCCTCTGCGTGCGCATCGGCGCCATGCGCTCCCATAGCCAGGCCTTCACCATCAAGCTGAAGCAGGATGTGCCCCTGGACGAGATCGAGGAGCGCATCGCCAAGCACAACGACTGGGTCAAGGTGGTGCCCAACGACAAGGAGACGACCATCGCCGACCTGACCCCGGCGGCGGCCACCGGCACCCTCACCGTCCCGGTGGGGCGCCTGCGCAAGCTGGCCATGGGCGGTGAGTACCTGTCCGCCTTCAGCGTCGGCGACCAGCTGCTGTGGGGCGCCGCCGAGCCCCTCAAGCGGATGCTCAAGATCCTGCGCGAACAGCGCTAAGCGTCGCCTGGCAGCGTCGAAAACGCCTCCTTCGGGAGGCGTTTTGCATTATGGCTCCCTTGTACAGTAGGCGTTGAAACGCAGCGGGAGGGCGCCAAGGAGGCCTGTATCAGAGGTGTTACACTGACAGGCAGTGACGCTTCAGCCATAGGTGGGCCGCCATGAAACGCAAGCTAACGGGTGTCGTGCTGCTCGGTCTCTCCCTGGCCACTCCCCAGGCCCTGGCCCTGGGGGTCGGGGCCCTGGAAGTGCACTCCCCTCTGGGGGCGCCGCTGGAGGCCACCATTCCCCTCTACGACACCCGGGGGCTCGACCCGGCGGGCTTCCAGGCGCGCCTCGCCGACGCCCAGACCTATGCCCGGGCCGGCCTGCCCCGCGTCGAGCCGCTCGGGGATCTCGACTTCCGGGTCGAGCGCCGCGGTGAACGCCTGGTCTTGGTGCTCGACTCGCGACGGCCGATCAATGAGCCCTACCTGGACCTGCTGATCGACCTGACATGGCCGGGCGGTCAGCAACTGCGCCAGATCACCCTCTTGCTGGATCCCCCGGACTATCGTCCCCTGATCGAGCCCGCCGCGCCCCGGGTGCCGGTCACGCCCGCGTCCTCGGCGCCCGCCGTGGCGCCTGCGCCTGCTGCCACGCCGGTCGCTCCTTCTCCGGCGGTGCAGGCCCAGGGCGATCCAGCCTTCGTGCGCTCCGGGGACACCCTCTGGGCGGTGGCCGGCCGACTGCGTCCGGATCGCGACGTCGGTATGCAGCAGATGATGCTGGCCCTGGTGGCGGCCAACCCCGAGGTCTTCCCCAACGGCAATATCAACCAGATGCGCGCCGGCTTCACCCTGAGCGTGCCGAGCCGCGAGGCCCTGGTGGCGATCTCTCCGGCCGAGGCGGAGCGGCTGGTGCAGGCCCATCATCGGGCCTGGGCCAATCGCGGCGGCGGGGCGCCGGCGCCGGTGGCCATGCCCGCGCTGGACGAGGCGGCGGCCCCTCGGGAGGCGGCGCCTCCCGAGAGTGATGAGGGCGAGGCGCAAGCCGAGGCCGAACCCGCCCCCGAGGCGGCGGCTGACGAGACGCCGGCGGCCTCCGCCGAGTCGACAGCGCCCGCCGCGCCGGAGGCGGAGGGCGAGGCCGTGGCGCCAAGCGCCGGCGACGATCAGGCCGCGCCGCGCCTGGTGCTGCTGAGCGATGCCGAGCTGGCCGCGGAGCAGTCGGCGGGCCAGGCCGACCAGGAGGGCGCCGGCGAGCCGGCCTTCGGAGAGTCCGTCGCCGAGGACGCCAAGGCATCGGCCCTGGCCGCGGCGGATGGGCTGGCCGAAGAGGAGGGCCTGGTCGAGGAGGGCGCGCTTGCCCCAGCGGAGAGTGGCGAGCCGCGGCGGACCCCGTCATCCGCGGCGGGGGAGGGCGAGCCCCGTGCCGCGGTGGCCTTGGCCGAGCTACGCGAGGAGCGGGATGCGCTGCGTGGCGAGATCACCGCCCTGCGCGACGAGATGGCCGCCCTGCGCGATCAGCTGGCGGCCCTGGCCGCCGACAGCGGGGCCGATGGGGCCGGCCTCGGCGGCGTCGTGCCCCCCGATAGCGCGACGCCTGATGAGGGCGCGCCGGCACAGAACCCTCCCTGGTGGGGCGCGCTCTGGGCCGGGGCCCGGAATCATGTCCTGGCCCTGGGCGGCGCCGCCCTGGCGCTGCTGCTGGCGCTCTGGGCGCTGCTGCGCCGGCGTCGCGAGGAGGACGAGGGGCAGAGCTTCGCCGAGCGCTATGCGGCGAGCCCGGTGCCGGAGCGCGATCCGGCGCGGCCCGTGCCCGGCTCGGCCCAGCCCGAGCCTCGCGCCATTCCCGAAGCCCAGGCGATCAGCGAGGCGGATATCTTTATCGCCTATGGTCGCTATGACCAGGCTCGGGAGCTGCTCGAGGCGGGCCTGGCCCGAGAGCCCGACCGCGACGACCTGCGCTTGAAGCTGATGACGGTGCTGGTGGAGCAGCATGACTGGGCGGCGGCGCGCCGCGAAGGCGAGCTGCTCGAGGCCCACGGCGACCCCGCCCTGGCCCCCGAGCTAGCCCGGCTGCAGGCGCGTATCGCCACGCAAGGGGGCGAACGGGAAGGCGACTCCGTCGAACCCGAGGGGGAGGCGGCTCAGGACGAGTCGTTGGGACGGCGCATCGAGCCTCCCCGGGAGCACCAAGGCGAGCCGGACGCCGCGGAGGCCGAGGCGCCCCGGAGCGAGTCGCCGGAACGCATCATCGACTATCGCCCGCCGCGGATCGACCCCGTCGAGCCGCGGGGCGAGACCCCCCGGCAGCCCGAGGTGGAGTATACGCCCGGCGACGAGCCGCCCAACGGCGAGATTCCCCACGATTGGGAGGTGGAGGAGCTGGCCTTACCGGCCTCGGATCTGGATAATAAGGCCTCCGCCGCTGCCCCGGCAGCGCAGCGGCTCCTGGCCGAGGCCCAGGCCTTGCTCGAGACGGGCGAGCGCGAACGGGCCGCCGAGCTGCTGGCCCGCGTCGTGGCCGACGGCGATGACCAACGACGGGAGCAGGCGCGGGCCCTGATCGCCCAGCACAACCTCTGATGAGCCGATGCCCCTGTTCGAGCCCCTAGACGAGACCCGCCCCCTGACCGGACGCCTGGCCCTGGGCGTGGAATACGATGGCAGCACCTACTGCGGCTGGCAGCGCCTCAAGCATGCCGCCTCGGTGCAGGCCTCCCTGGAGGACGCCCTGTCCAGGGTCGCCGCGGCCCCGGTCAAGGTGCTGTGCAGCGGCCGCACCGACAGCGGGGTGCATGCCACTCGCCAGGTGGTGCATTTCGACCCGCCGGCGGCCCGTTCCCAGAAGGCCTGGGTGTTCGGCGCCAATGCCAACCTGCCGCGGGATATCGCCGTGCGCTGGGTGCATCCGGTCCCCGACGACTTCCATGCCCGCTTCAAGGCCCTGGCGCGGCGCTACCGCTACGTGATCCTCAATCAGCCCAGCCGTCCGGTGCTGGAGCGTGCCAATGTCACCTGGTGTCGCGACCCCCTGGATGCCGAGGCGATGCACCGCGCCGCCCAGGTGCTGGTGGGCGAGCATGACTTCTCGAGTTTTCGCGCTGCCGGCTGCCAGTCGAAGAGCCCCTGGCGGCACCTGCACTTTATCGAGGTGCATCGCCATGGCCCCCTGGTGGTGATCGACGTCCAGGGCAACGCCTTCCTGCACCATATGATTCGCAATATCGCCGGCGCCCTGGTGGCGGTGGGTCGCGGCGAACAGGCCGAGACCTACCTGGCCGAGTTGCTGACCCTGAAGGATCGCGCCCAGGGCGCCGTGACCGCCCCGGCCTGTGGCCTGCACTTCGTCGACTCCCTCTATGACGAGGCCTATGGACTGCCCGCCGAGCCGCTGGGGCCCAATCTGCTGGCCTTCCTGGGCGAGTGGACCGGCGAGCGTCCCCTGCCGGACTGCCCCATGGTCGAGTACCGCCGCGGCCGTCCGCTCGTCTCCCTCATCGCCAGCGAGGAGTAAGCCCATGCTGCAACGTACCCGGGTCAAGATCTGCGGGCTGACCCGCGAGGCGGACGTCGACGCCGCCGTGGCCGCCGGCGCCGATGCCCTGGGCTTCGTGATGTGGCCGGGCAGCAAGCGCGGCATCGACCTCGAGCGCCTGGCCGCCCTGAGCGCCCGGGTGCCGGCCTTCGTCACCCGGGTGGGGCTCTTCGTCGACCAGGAGCCCGCGCTGATCGGCCGCTGCGCCGAGCATCTGGACCTGCTGCAGCTCCACGGCCAGGAATCGCCCGAGTTCTGCGCGAGCCTACCGCGGCCCTGGATCAAGGCGCTGCGCATGCGCGAGGGCCTCGATCTGCACGCCGCCGCGGCGGATTACGCCGGCGCCCGGGCCCTGCTGCTGGACGCCTACAAGCCCGGCGTGCCGGGGGGCACCGGGGAGACCTTCGACTGGTCGCGGATCCCCGCAAGCCTGGCAAAACCTGTTATTCTCGCGGGAGGCTTGAGCGCCGACAATGTCGGCCAGGCGATCGCCGCGGTGCAGCCCTTCGCCGTCGATGTCTCCGGCGGGGTGGAGCGCGCCCCCGGGGTCAAGGACCCCGCCAAGATCGCAGCCTTCCTGCGCCAGGTACTCCTGAGCCATCCCATCCAAGCCCAAGCGACCCTGTGAGGTGTCTTTCGTGACCAAGTTCAGCGACCTGACCCGACTGCCCGATGCCCGCGGCCATTACGGCCCCTATGGCGGCCGGTTCGTATCGGAAACGTTGAGCTTCGCCCTGGAGGAGTTGGAGAGCATCTACGCGAGCCTTCGCGACGACCCCGACTTCCAGGCCGAATTCGACCGTGACCTGGCCCATTACGTGGGCCGTCCCTCGCCGCTCTATCACGCCGAGCGATGGTCACGGGAACTGGGTGGCGCGCAGATCTGGCTCAAGCGGGAAGACCTCAATCACACCGGCGCTCACAAGGTGAACAACACCATCGGCCAGGCCCTGCTGGCCAAGAAGAGCGGCAAGCCGCGGGTCATCGCCGAGACCGGCGCCGGCCAGCACGGCGTGGCCACCGCCACGGTGGCGGCGCGCCTGGGCCTCGAATGCGAGGTCTATATGGGCGCCGAGGACGTCGAGCGCCAGAAGCTCAACGTCTATCGCATGCAGCTGTTGGGGGCCAGGGTGATTCCGGTGGAGTCCGGCACCCGCACCCTCAAGGACGCCATGAACGAGGCGCTGCGCGACTGGGTCACCAACGTCGACAACACCTTCTATATCATCGGCACCGTGGCCGGCCCGCACCCCTATCCGATGCTGGTGCGCGACTTCAACGCCGTGGTGGGTCGCGAGGCGCGCCGCCAGTCCCAGGAGCAGATCGGCCGCCTGCCGGATGCCCTGGTGGCCTGCGTCGGCGGCGGCTCCAACGCCATGGGCCTCTTCTACCCCTTCGTCGAGGACGACGAGGTGAAGATGTACGGGGTCGAGGCGGGGGGCGACGGCATCGAGACCGGTCGCCACGCCGCACCCCTGGCCTCCAATGCGCCCCGCGGCGTGCTGCATGGCAACCGCACCTACCTGATGTCCGACGAGGCGGGGCAGGTCAGCGACACCCACTCCATCTCCGCCGGCCTGGACTACCCGGGGGTCGGCCCCGAGCACGCCCTGTGGAAGGACGTGGGTCGGGTCGAGTACGTGACCGCCAACGACGACGCCGTGCTCGAGGCGTTCCGCGAGCTGACCCGGGTCGAGGGCATCATGCCCGCGCTGGAATCCGCCCATGCCCTGGCCCATGCCAAGGCGCTGGCGCCGACGATGCGCCCCGATCAGCATATCGTGGTCAACCTCTCCGGCCGCGGTGACAAGGACATCATGACCGTCGCCAAGCTCGACGGCATCGTACTCTAAGGACGTCCCGATGAATCGTATCGATCAACGTTTCGCCGACCTCAAGGCGCAGGGCCGCAAGGCCCTGATTCCCTACCTGACCGCCGGGGATCCGGGGCCCGAGCACACCGTGGGCTTCATGCATGCCCTGGTGGAGGCGGGGGCCGACGTCATCGAGCTCGGCGTGCCTTTCTCCGACCCCATGGCCGATGGCCCGGTGATCCAGAAGGCCTGCGAGCGTGCCCTGGCCAAGGGCGTGCGGCTGAGCCACCTGTTCGAGATGGTCGGCGAGTTCCGTCGCCAGGACGCCACCACGCCGGTGGTGCTGATGGGGTATCTCAACCCCATCGAGCGCCTGGGCTACCAGGCCTTCGCCGATGCCGCGGCGGAGGCCGGCGTCGACGGCGTGCTGATCGTCGACATGCCGCCGGAAGAGGCCGATGAACTGGGGCCGATTCTCAAGGCTCGCGGCCTGGCGATGATCTTCCTGGTGGCCCCTACCACCTCCGCGGCTCGGGCCGCTACAATATGCGCCCATGGCGAGGGCTATCTCTACTATGTCTCCCTCAAGGGGGTGACGGGGTCGGCCAATGTGGATGCCGGCGACGTGGCCAGCCACCTGGCGCCCTTGCGTGGCCTGACCGAGCTGCCGCTGTGCGTCGGCTTCGGCATCCGCGATGGCGCCTCGGCGGCCGCGGTGGGTGGGGTCTCCGACGGCGTGATCGTCGGCAGCGCCCTGGTCAACCGGATCGCCGAAGGGGCCGAGGCCCCGGAGGGCATCGCCCCGGTATTGAAGACGGTGCTCGGCGAGATGCGTCAGGCCCTGGATGCCTGAGTCGCCGCGGCACTCGTATTGACTCACTGCAGGCCCGGCGATTGCCGGGCCGCCTATGATGGAACTCTTCTGTTATGAGCTGGCTTGACAAGATCGTGCCGTCCATGGGGCGCATTCAGCGCAAGGATCGCCGTGCGAGCGTTCCCGATGGCCTGTGGCGCAAGTGCCCCAAGTGCGAGGCGGTGCTCTACCTCCCCGAGCTCGAGAAGCATCACAACGTCTGCCCCAAGTGTGATCACCACCTGCGCCTGACGGCCCGCAAGCGGCTGCAGTGGTTCCTCGACAAGGAGGGCCGCGAGGAGATCAGCGCCGACCTGGAGCCGACGGATCGCCTCAAGTTCCGTGACTCCAAGAAGTACAAGGACCGCCTGGCCGCGGCCCAGAAGGGCACCGGCGAGAAGGACGCCCTGGTGGCCATGCGTGGCAGCCTGGATGGCCTGCCGGTGGTGGCGGTGGCCTTCGAGTTCACCTTTATGGGGGGCTCCATGGGCGCCGTGGTGGGCGAGAAGTTCGTGCGCGCCGCCAGCGTGGCCCTGGAGGCGGGCATCCCGCTGGTCTGCTTCTCCGCCTCCGGCGGGGCGCGGATGCAGGAAGCGCTGTTCTCGCTGATGCAGATGGCCAAGACCTCGGCGGCCCTGGAGAGGCTCAAGCAGGCCGGCGTGCCCTATATCTCGGTGCTCACCGACCCGGTCTACGGCGGCGTCTCGGCATCGCTGGCGATGCTCGGCGACCTCAACGTGGCCGAACCCAATGCGCTGATCGGCTTCGCCGGCCCGCGGGTGATCGAACAGACGGTGCGCGAGAAGCTGCCGGAAGGCTTCCAGCGCAGCGAATTCCTCCTCGAGCATGGCGCGGTGGACATGATCGTTCACCGCAACGAGATGCGCACCCGCCTGGGCGGCGTGCTGCGCAAGCTGACCGCCCAGCCGTCGCTGGCCCAGGCCGAGGCGGCTCCCGCCGTCGAGGAGGCCCCGCTGGCCGCTGATCCCGAGGGCTCCGATGACGACGCCAAGGATGCTCGCTAAGCGATGAGTGAGACGCCCTCGACCCTCGATGCCTGGCTCGAACGCCTGGAACGTCAGCATCCGGTCAGCATCGACCTGGGCCTGGAGCGGGTGGCTCGGGTCGCGCGCCGGCTGGGCCTCGACGCCGGCCCCATCGCCGAGCGGGTGATCACCGTCGCCGGCACCAATGGCAAGGGCTCCACCGTGGCCATGCTGGAGGCCCTGGGGCGCGCCCATGGGCTGAGCACCGCCAGCTACACCTCGCCACACCTGCTGCGCTATAACGAGCGGCTGCGCTTCGATGGCGAGGAGGCCGACGATGCCACCCTGATCGCCGGCTTCGCGGCGGTGGAGGCGGCGCGTCTCGAGGGCGAAGCGGTGAGCCTGACCTATTTCGAGGCGGGCACCCTGGCGGCGCTCTGGGCCATCGCCCGGCATCGCCCGGCGCTTGCCATCCTCGAGGTGGGGCTCGGCGGGCGCCTGGATGCGGTCAACGTGATCGACCCGGACGTGGCGGTGGTCACCACCGTGGCCCAGGACCACGCCGCCTTCCTGGGCGATGACCTGGAGGGCATCGGCCGCGAGAAGGCCGGTATCCTGCGCGCGGGGCGTCCGGCGGTGCTGGGCAGCACCGACCTGCCGGCCAGCGTCGCCGAGGTGGCCGATACGCTGGGGGCGGTGCGCCATACCCTGGGCGAGGACTACCGCCGCGAGGCCGCCGCGGAGGGCTGGGCCTGGCAGGGCCTGAACGCCGAAGGCGACGCCCTGCATCTGGCGGCGCTGCCCGACCCGGGCCTGCCCCTGGACAACGCCGCCACGGCGCTCCAGGCCCTGGCGCTGGCGGGAGTGACCCTCGACGCCGCGGCCTGTCGTCGGGCGCTGGCCGGGGTGACCCTGGCCGGGCGCATGCAGTGGCGTGGTCAGTGGTGCCTGGACGTGGGGCACAATCCCCATGCCGCGGCGTATCTGGCGGCGCGCCTCGCCGAGCGCACCCTGGCCCCGGGGGCCAGGCGCTATGCCCTGCTGGGCATGCTCGGCGACAAGGATGCCGAGGGGGTGGTGACGGCCCTGGCGCCGGTGATCGATGGCTGGGTGTGTGCCACCCTGGACGGGGAACGGGCCCGCAGGGCCGCCGCCCTGGCCGAGGTGGTGCGCGGCGCCGGCGGCGAGGTGGTCGCCGAGCTCGACTCGCCGCGGGTCGCCGCCGACTGGTTGGCTGCGCGCCTGGACGAGGCCGATGAGGTGCTGGTCTGCGGCTCCTTCTTTACCGTGGCCGACGTCCTGGCCGGCTGGCAGTCATGATCGTCGCCCTGGTCGAGGGGCTGGTCGGCCGGGCCATCACAAGGATCCAGGATCGGGGAGGTCCCGATGAAGTATGGAATGCGTGAGCGCCTGAGCGGCGCCGTGATCCTGATCGCCCTGGGGGCGATCTTCGTGCCCATGCTGTTCGATGAGCCCGCCCCCCGGGAGGAGCGCCCGCAGCCGGTGCTGACCATCGAGCAGCCCATCGAGGTGGATCGCACCCCGGTGGCGGAGCCGACGCCGCCGGCAAGCCTCGAAGAGACGCTCGAGGCCGAGGGCGGCGGCGATGAGTCGAATGCACCGGGCGGCTCGACGGCGTTGCCCGAGGCGTCCGAGCCCGAGGTGGTTCGCCAGGCGCCCGCCGAGCCGGCATCTCCGCCGGCTCCCGAGCCCGAGCCCAGCGAGCCGGCGACCGATCCCATCGCCGAGCTGGCCCGGGCCGCCCAGGGTGGCGGCGACGCTCGTCCGGTGGCGGGCGACTGGGCGGTGCAGGCGGGCAGCTTCGGCGAGCCGGCCAATGCCGAGCGCCTGGAGCGTCGGCTCAGTGAACAGGGCTTTCGCGCCTATCGTCGCCCCCGGGATAATGGCCTGACCACCGTCTACGTGGGGCCCTTCGAGAGCTCCGAGGCGGGGGAGCGGGCCCGGGGCGAGCTCAAGGATCGGGCCAATATCCAGGGCCTGCTGATCCGAGTGAGGGAGTGACATGATGAGCCGATGCTACGCTTCCCAGGGCCTGCTGATCCGGGTAAGGGAGTAAGCCGATGCGCCGATACCGAAGGGGGCGAATGGCTCGAGTGGAGGGATCACCATGGCGCTGACCTGGCTCGACTGGGCCTTCCTGGCGGTGCTGGCCGTGACCATGCTCACCGGCTTTATGCGCGGCCTGGTGCGCGAGGCCCTGGGCCTGGGGGCCTGGATCCTGGCGTTGCTGGTGGCGCGTTTCCTGGCCGAGCCGGTGGCGGGGCTGTTGAGCGGGCTGATCGACAGCGCCGATGGTCGCCTGGTGCTGGCCTTTATCCTGGTGATCCTCGGGGTGGTGATCGCCAGTGGCATCGTCATTCGCCTGCTGCATGCCGCCGTCGAGTGGGTCGGCATGGGCTTCTTCAATCGGCTCATGGGGGCGGCCTTCGGCACCCTCAAGGGGGGCGCCATCCTGGTGCTGGTGACCATCCTGATCTCCCTGACGCCCCTGGCCCAGCTCGAGGCCTGGCAGCAGGCCGAGCTGCGCCCCACCTTCGAGGTCCTGCGCGACTGGGCGGTCACCCAGTTCGAGGCCTGGGAGTTCAATGAGCCGGAGCGCCTCGAGCAGTGGCGCGAACTCTCCCTGCCGGACATGCGCGGCGGGGCGCTGGAGCCGACCGAGACCCTCTGAGGGCGGCGGCAGAATTTACCGCCGCGGCGTCGGCCGCGACGGGTCAATGCAAGCGAGTCAATGCAAGCGAGGTAAGGCGGTATGTGCGGTATCGTGGGCCTTATGGCCAATCAGGCAGTCAATCAGGGACTCTATGATGCCCTGACGGTCCTCCAGCACCGAGGGCAGGATGCCGCCGGTATGATGACCTGGCATGAGGGCCGCTTCCTGCTGCGCAAGAGCAACGGCCTGGTGCGGGACGTCTTCCATACCCGCCATATGGCGCGCCTCAAGGGCAACCTGGGCATCGGCCATGTGCGCTATCCCACCGCCGGTTCCTCCAGCGAGGCGGAGTCGCAGCCCTTCTACGTCAACTCCCCCTACGGCATCACCCTGGCCCATAACGGCAACCTGACCAACTCCGACCAGCTCAAGCAGGAGCTCTTTTCCACCGACCTGCGCCATATCAACACCAGTTCCGACTCCGAGGTACTGCTCAATGTCTTCGCCCACGAGCTGGGCAAGCAGGGCCTCTACCTGTCGCCGGAGGATGTCTTCGACGCGGTGCGTCGCGTGCATCGCCGCTGCAAGGGCGGCTACGCGGCGGTGGCGATCATCAACGGCGTCGGCATGGTGGCCTTCCGCGACCCCCACGGCATCCGCCCGGTGGTCTACGGGGCTCGCCAGGAAGACGGCGAGCGTCAGGAGGTGATGATCGCCTCCGAGTCGGTGGCCCTCGATGTGGGCGGCTTCGAGCTGCATCGTGACCTGGCGCCGGGGGAGGCGATCTTCGTCGACATGGCCGGCCAGATTCACACCCAGCAGTGCGCCGACGCCCCGACCCTGGCCCCCTGTATCTTCGAGCACGTCTATCTGGCGCGCCCCGACTCCATCCTCGATGGCGCCTATGTGTACGGCACCCGCATGCAGATGGGCCGCAAGCTGGGCGATCGCATCCTGAGCGACTGGCCGGAGCACGATATCGACGTGGTGATCCCGATCCCCGATACCTCGCGCACCTCGGCCCTGGAGCTGGCTCAGCACCTGGGGGTCACCTTCCGCGAAGGCTTCATGAAGAACCGCTATATCGGCCGCACCTTTATCATGCCGGGGCAGACCCAGCGCAAGAAGTCGGTGCGCCAGAAGCTCAACGCCATCGATATCGAATTCCGCGGCAAGAACGTCTTGCTGGTGGATGACTCCATCGTGCGCGGCACCACCTGCAAGCAGATCATCCAGATGGCCCGGGAAGCCGGCGCCAACAAGGTCTACTTCGCCTCCGCCGCGCCGCCCGTGCGCTATCCCAATGTCTATGGCATCGATATGCCGGCGGCCAACGAGCTGATCGCCCATGGGCGCAGCGAGGCCGAGGTGGGCGAGCTGATCGGTGCCGACCGGATCTTCTATCAGGACCTCGAGGACCTGAAGAGCGCCTGCCGCGAGGTCAATCCGGCCATGCAGGAGTTCGACTGCTCGGTGTTCGACGGCAACTACGTGACCGGCGATATCGACGACGCCTACCTGGCGGCCCTGGAGGCCTCGCGCAACGACAGCGCCAAGCAGCAGAGCGCCGGCGATCATGCCCTGGTGGGGATGCATAACCAGGACGACGATATCGACGATTAAGGGGGTTCCATGGATCAGACATCGGATTGGTCGCTGGACACCCTGGCGATCCGCGCCGGCCACCGGCGTACCGCGGAGCAGGAGCATGGGGAGCCGATCTTCCCCACCTCCAGCTTCGTCTATGGCAGCGCCGCCGAGGCGGCGCGCAAGTTCGGCGGCGAGGAGCCGGGTAACGTCTACTCCCGCTTCACCAATCCCACGGTGCGTACCTTCGAGGAGCGCCTGGCGGCCCTGGAGGGCGGCGAGCGCTGCGTGGCCACCGCCTCCGGCATGGCGGCCATCCTCTCCACCGCCCTGGCGCTGCTCAAGGCCGGGGACGAGATCGTGGCGTCGCGCTCGCTGTTCGGCTCCACCGTCAGCCTGTTCGACAAGTACCTGGGCAAGTTCGGCATCACCACCCGCTATGTGGAACTGGCCGACCTGGATGCCTGGGAGGCCGCCATCACCCCGGCCACCAAGCTGCTGTTCGCCGAGACGCCGTCCAACCCGCTCTCCGAGCTGGTGGATATCGCCGCCCTCGCCGAGATCGCCCATCGTCACGGGGCTTGGCTGGCCATCGATAACTGCTTCCTGACCCCGGCGTTGCAGAAGCCCCTGGCGCTCGGCGCCGACCTGGTGATCCACTCCGCCACCAAGTACCTGGATGGCCAGGGGCGTGCCATCGGCGGCGCCGTGGTGGGGCGCAATCAGGAGCTGGAGGAGCTGTTCGGGGTGGTGCGTACCTGCGGCCCCTGCATGAGCCCCTTCAACGCCTGGATCTTCACCAAGGGGCTGGAGACCCTGGGGCTGCGCATGCGCGCCCACTGCGACCAGGCCCTGGCCCTGGCCCAGTGGCTGGAGGCCCATCCCGCGGTGACCCGGGTTCATTACAGCGGCCTGGAGAGCCATCCCCAGCATGCCCTGGCGAGCCGCCAGCAGCAGGGCTATGGCGCCGTCCTGGGGGTCGAGGTCAAGGGCGGGCGCGAGGGCGCCTGGTCGGTGATCGATGCCACCCGGCTGCTCTCCATCACCGGCAACCTGGGTGACGTCAAGACCACCATCACCCATCCCGCCACCACCACCCATGGGCGCCTGAGCGATGCCCAGCGGGAGGCCGCCGGCATCAGCCAGGGGCTGATCCGCATCGCCGTGGGGCTGGAGTCGCTGGAGGATATCAAGGCGGACCTGGCCCGCGGCCTGGATGCCCTCTAGGTCGCCTCGAGTCCTGGTCACGACGCTCGCCCCGCCTCGCGGGGCGAGCGTCGTTTCGGGGCCTGGAGCAAAAGTTCCCCGGCCACTGTTTCCTGTTGGGAAATAATCCCTTTACTTCGCCGGGGATGCATCCCTTCCGTGGAGTGATTAAGCTACGCCTTATCATGTTTCAAGAGGACGGCGAGGATGTGGCGCAATCACCGCAGCGGCTGGGGCTGGATCACTATCGCCCTGCACTGGATCAGTGCCGTGGCCATCATCGGGCTCTTCGTACTGGGCTGGTGGATGGTCGATCTCGGCTACTACGACGCCTGGTACAACCTGGCGCCCTGGTGGCATCGTTCCCTGGGCATGCTGGTGCTGGGGCTGACCCTGGCGCGGCTGGTCTGGCGGCTGGTGCAGCCGGCGCCCCGGGTGCCCGGCAGGCGCCTCGAGCGACTGGCCGCTCATCTCGGGCATATCGGCCTCTACGGCCTGATGCTGGCGGTAATGGTCAGTGGCTATCTGATCTCCACCGCCAAGGGGCGCGGCATCGACGTCTTCGGCTGGTTCGAGGTGCCGGCGTTGATCAGCGGGCTGCCCGATCAGGCGTCCATCGCCGGCTCGGTGCACTGGTACAGCGCCGTGGCGTTGATGAGCCTGGCCGGCCTGCATGCCCTGGCCGCCCTCAAGCACCATTTTCTCGGCCGCCACGACGTGCTCCGGCGCATGCTGGTCGCCCGTTCCCACTGACCCCGTCGTTATCCGCTTCCCGGGGTGTCCCCGGGAGTCGACGCCGACCCACAAGGAGTGATTTATGCTGAAGAAGACCGCCCTGGCCACCCTGGCCGCCGCCGCTCTCATCCCGCTGAGCCAGGCTCAGGCCGCCGACTATGTGATCGACACCGAGGGCCAGCACGCCTTCGTGCAGTTCAAGATCAGTCACCTGGGGTTCTCCTATCTCCTGGGCAGCTTCGAGACCTTCGAAGGCGGCTTCAGCTATGACCCGGAGAACCCGGAGGCCTCCAGCGTCGAGATGCAGGTGCAGATCGACAGCCTCAACACCAACCATGCCGAGCGCGATCGTCATATCCTCAGCGACGACTTCCTCGGCGCCGACGCCTTCCCCACCGCGACCTTCGTCTCCACCGGCTTCGAGCCCAGTGGCGAGGGCGAGGGCGTGCTGAGCGGCGAGCTGACCCTCAAGGGCGAGACCCAGGCCATCGAGATGCCGGTGACCCTGCTGGGCGAGGGCGACGATCCCTGGGGCAACTACCGGGCCGGTTTCGAGGGCAGCACCACCCTGACCCTCGGCGATTACGGCATCGACATGAGTGCCCTCCCCGAGGCGATGCACGAGCTCGAGCTCTATGTCACCTTCGAGGGCATTCGCCAGTAATCACCGGGTTCTCACGAGAACGCCGGCTCCGCGAGGAGCCGGCGTTTTTTTATGTTTATGGCGATGGATTAGCGGGGATCGAGCACGGCATCGGGGAAATAGCGCTTGAGCATCTTGTTCTGGAACGGATCCACGAAGCGACTGTTGATGATCACGATAAAGCGCTCGAAGGGGGCGTCGGGAGTCACCTGGTGCAGGGCATCGGCGCTATGGAAGAGCCGGTCGTCGCGCAGGTGGAGCACCTCCCCCGGGGCCAGGGTGTGCTCCATCACTACCCGGTTGCCCGCCTTGTCGGCATAGGCGCGGCTGGTGCCGCCGGCGACATTGTCGCGGTTGAGTACCAGGATGCTCAGGAAGCGGCAACCGTCGGCATGGATGCCCTGGCCCTGGAGGGGATCATGGGTGCCCTTGCCGCGCACGCCGGTGATCTGCATCAGGATCGGCTCCTTGGGGCCGATCCCCCACAGCCGCGCCCAGTGACGCACGAAGTCGTGCACATCGGCCCGCTCCAGGAACTCCTCCTCCAGGCTCGGGTAGTAACGCAGCTTGTCGGCCATGCTCTCGGCATCATTGAAACGGCCCCCCTGGGCCATGGGGCAGTCCCCCATCACCTCCACCGCACCGTCGTCGGCCACCGAGAGCCAGGCCATGCGCTTCCAGCGACGATTGACGTAGGGATCGCGGGGCAGGGTCGCGAGGAAGCCGCCCCAGGCATCCAGGTCGAGTCGCGACGAGATATCGGTGACGCACCAGTCCTGCTGCGCCAGGGTGTGAGCCACCTCCGGATCCCAGTAGGGGGCCGGCGCCTTGGTGATCAGAGTCGAGAGATCATAGCCGTGCTTGAGGCTTTCCTGTTTCATGGGTCTATCCTCTTGGGGAATGTCGCCGGCATGGCGACGGAAAACGTGAATCATTGCCGTGGCAATAGATCAAGCCTGTAAATAGAGCGTAAGAAATGTCAAAAAATGTATATCATGGGCGGGATTGCGTTGGCGGCTCGCCGGGCAGGCATGCCTCGGCCTGCTAGGGTAAGTGGAAGGAAACTGTCGCCTCCCGGCGCATGCGTTAAGATGACGCCCTTCAATGACGAGAATGGATAAGACACGTGCCGGCAAAGTCCCGTTCTTCCCACGCCACCGCGAGCGGCAGGCGATCCCTCGACACCCTGCTGTTGATCGGGATTCTGCTGGGGTTCACGGTCCTGGCCATTGCTAGCTGGCCGGCGTCGCTCCTCAGCGTGCTGGCCGCTTGTGGCGCCCTGGGGGCGGCTCTCCTGTTGTATCGTCGAGGGAAGCGACGCCGTTTCGGGGAGGTCTCGCGGGAGCTGGTGGACGTGCAGCGTCGCCATAGCGAGAGTGAGCAGCGCTTTCGCGCCCTGCTGGAGAGCCTGCCCAAGGTGGCGGTGCAGGGGTATGACCGCAATCGGCGCGTGATCTACTGGAACGCCGCCAGCACCCAGCTCTACGGGTACCTTCCGGAGGAGGCCCAGGGGCAACTGCTGGAGGACCTGATCATCCCCGAGGCGATGCGCGAGGGCGTGATCCAGGCCCACCATGACTGGGTGGAGCAGGGCCGCGAGATTCCCGCCGCGGAGCTGGAGCTGCGCCATAAGTCCGGTGGCCCGGTGGCGGTCTTCTCCCACCATGTGATGCTCGGTGAACAGACCGAGGATCCCCTGATGTTCTGCGTCGACGTGGATCTCTCGGTACAGAAGCAGGCCCATCGCGACCTGGAGTTCGTCACCCGTTTCGATACCCTGACCCTGTTGCCCAATCGGCGGGCCTTCGAGACCGAGCTGGAGGCCCAGTTGGAGGGGTGTCGCCGTCAGGCCCATAACCTGGCGGTGCTGTTTATCGATCTGGATGGCTTCGCCGAGATCAACGATGCCCAGGGGTATGCCCAGGGCGATATGCTGCTGCGTCAGGTGGCCCGTCGGCTGCGCAACTGTCAGCGCAGCTCCGACCTGCTGTCGCGTTTCGGCAGCGACGAGTTCGTGATGGCCTTCGGGCAGCTGCGCGACGACAACGACGCCATGCGCCTGGTCGACAAGGTGCTTCACGCCTTCCTGCTGCCTTTCCAGATCGGGGAGCGGGAGGTGCATATCACCGCCAGCCTGGGTATCGGCCTCTTTCCCGATAACGGCACCACCGCCCTGGAGTTGATCCATAACGCCGACGTGGCCAAGAATCGCGCCAAGCTCTCCGCCACCCAGCACTACTGGTTCTTCAATCAGAAGCTTCAGGATGAGCTGGTCCACGAGCATCAGATGGTGGAGCGGCTGCAGCAGGCGCTGCGCCTGAACGAGCTGCAACTCTTCTATCAACCCCAGGTCTCGGCGGTGAGCGGCCGGGTCGAGCAGGTCGAGGCGCTGCTGCGCTGGTTTCCCCGGGAGGGGGGCGTGGTATCGCCGGCGGAGTTTATTCCGGTGGCGGAGCGCTCCCAACTGATCGAGCGTATCGGCGACTGGGTGATCGAGGAGGCGTGTCGTCAGCGGGCGGAATGGAAGGCCGAGGGGCTCGGCGACTACCGTATCGATATCAACCTGTCCGGGCGCCAGGTGGCGCACCCCGAGCTCTTCACCCGCCTCGAGGCGGCCCTCGAGCGGCATGGGCTGGAGCCCGAGGATATCGGGATCGAGCTCACCGAGAACGTGCTGATCAAGGCCAATAGCGGCCTCCTCGACAACCTGCGGCGCCTCTATCATCGCGGCATGAAGATCGCCATCGACGATTTCGGCACCGGCTACTCCTCGCTGAGCTATCTCAAGCTCTTTCCGGTGACCTCCCTCAAGGTGGATCGCAGCTTCGTGCACGATGCCCCGGATCAGCCCAGCGATCGGGCGATCATGGCGGCGGCGGTGTTTATCGGCCATCAACTGGGCCTGGAGGTGGTGGCCGAAGGGGTCGAGAACGAGGAGCAACTGGAGCTGGTGAGGGATCTGGGCTGTGATCTGGTGCAGGGCTACTATTGCTTCAAGCCGATGGCCGCCGAGGATACCCGCCGCCTGCTGGGGGCCCTGGTGCTCGACGGGGATGGCCTGACCAACTGAGGCGACCTGCCGCCGGGGGAGGAGAGACGTTACACTAGCCGGCTAACGTTTCATCCCGGAGCCGACGTGTCCGTATCCACCACCGCCTCGCCGAGCCTGGCCCGCCAGCTCTGGCGCCAGACCTGGCCCATGACCCTCGGGGTGCTGGCCCTGCTGGGCTTTCAGCTCACCGACAGTGCCTTTATCGCCCGCCTGGGCACCGCTCCCCTGGCGGCCCAGGCCTACACCTTTCCCCTCAGCTTTCTGATCATCGGCATCCAGGTGGGCCTGGGGATCGCCATCGCCGCTTTGATCTCCCGAGCCCTGGGGGCCGGCGAGGCGCAGCGGGCCCGCCGCCTGGGTAGCCTGGTGCTGCTGCTGGGGGCCGCGGTGCTGGGTGGCCTGGCGCTGTTGCTGTGGCTGATCCAGGCGCCGATCTTCGCCCTGCTGGGGGCGGACGGTGCCACCCTGAGCCTGATTCGCGCCTACTGGGCGCCGCAACTGCTGGCCGCCTGGCTGGGGGCCCTGCTCTATTTCGGCTACAGCCTCTTCCGTGCCCATGGCGATACCCGCCTGCCGGGCAAGCTGATGGTGCTCACCAGCCTGGCCAACCTGGTGCTGGACCCGCTGCTGATCTTCGGCCTGGGGCCCTGGGAGGGCTGGGGCCTGCCCGGTGCCGCCTGGGCCACGGTCCTGGCCTTCGCCCTGGGGTTGATCATCGTCGGGCGGCGCCTGGCGGGTCGGGCCTGGCTCGCCCTGGAGGGGCTCCTCGACGAGGCGCGGCGCTCGGCACGCCCCTTCCTGGGTATCGCCGGGCCGGCCATGCTCGGACAGCTGATGCCGCCCCTGGCGGCCATGCTGGCGATCGCCGTGGTGGCCACCCTGGGTGAGGCGAGCGTGGCCGCCTGGGGCCTGGCCAGCCGCCTGGAGACCCTCTCCCTGGTGGTGGTGCTGGCGCTGACCATGTCGCTGCCGCCCTGGCTGGGGCGCTGCTACGGCGCCGGTGACTGGGCCCAGGTCGACCGCCTGCTGCGCCTGGCGGTGCGCCTGGTGGTGGGCTGGCAGCTGGCCCTGGGGGGCGTGTTGGCGTTGCTGGCCCCCTGGGTGGCGGCGGGCCTCTCCGGCAACCCCGAGGTGCAGCAGGACCTGGCCGTGCTGATGCGCTTCCTGCTGCCCAGCTATGCGCTGCTGGGGCTGTGCATGCTGATGGTCTCGGCGGGCAATGCCCTGGGCTGGCCGCTGCGCTCCATGCTGATGTCGGCGGCGCGGCTCTTCCTCTGCTATCTGCCCTGCCTGTGGCTGGGGGCGCGACTGGGAGACCTGATGGGCCTGGCGGCGGGCGCGGCGCTGGGCAACCTGCTGGCCGGGGCCCTGGCCTGGCAGTGGAGTCGGCGGCTGTTGCGGGCCCGGATAAACAGGGCAGTGAAAACAATTTAAAAACACCGTTCTATTATTGGATTGAGTCGTATCAGTGAGATTCTTTGTTTGAAATCTATGATTAAAACTTAATATTTGGAATATTTTGCTGTCATCGTAGGCCTATACTGCGTCCATTGCGCCGGCAGCCGCCGGCCAACCCGAACAATGGCATGACAAGAGGGGTAGGCGATGAAGGTCCTGATTCTCGGCAGCGGCGTCGTAGGTGTTACCAGCGCATACTATCTGGCTCGTCAGGGGCATGAGGTCACGGTGGTCGACCGCCAGGAGGCGCCGGCCATGGAGACCAGCTATGGCAACGCCGGTCAGGTCTCCTTCGGCTTCTCCTCCCCCTGGGCGGCGCCGGGGATTCCCCAGAAGGCGGTGAAGTGGATGTTCCAGGAGCATGCCCCGCTGAAGATCCAGCCCAAGATGGATCCGGCCATGGCGCGCTTCATGATGCAGATGTTCAACAACTGCACCGCCGACCGCTATGCGGTGAACAAGGAGCGCATGGTGCGGGTCGCGGAATACAGCCGCCACTGCATCGATACCCTGCGCGCCGACACCGGCATCCGCTACGAGGACCGCCAGCGGGGCCTGCTGCAGCTGTTCCGCCACGATTACCAGGTGGAAGCCGTGGCCAAGGACATGAAGGTGCTCGAGCAGTGCGGCGTGCGTCACGACCTGCTCGACGCCGAACAGGTCAAGGCGGTGGAGCCGGCCCTCAACCGGGTGCCCGGCAAGTTCGTCGGCGGCCTGCACCTGCCCGATGATCAGACCGGCGATTGCCACCTCTTCACCAACCGGCTGGCCGACTACTGCCGCGACCAGTTGGGCGTCGAGTTCCGCTTCGGCGTGACCATCGAGCGCATCAAGCGCAGCGCCGGCCGGGTGGAGAGCGTGGTGACCAGCGCCGGCGAGCTCACCGCCGACGCCTATGTGGTCTGCCTGGGCAGCTTCTCGCCGATGCTGGTCAAGGACCTGGATATCCGCCTGCCCATCTACCCGGTCAAGGGCTACAGCCTGACCATCCCGGTGGTGGACGACGGCGGCGCGCCTCAGTCCACGGTGATGGACGAGACCTTCAAGGTGGCGATCTCGCGCTTCGACGACCGCATCCGGGTCGGCGGCACCGCCGAGCTGGCCTCCTACGACCTGAGCCTGCTGGAGAAGCGCCGCGCCACCATCAGCATGGTGGTGAAGGATGTCTTCCCCGAGGGCGGCGACATGGCCCGGGCGGAGTTCTGGACCGGCCTGCGCCCCATGACCCCGGACTCCACGCCGATCATCGGCGCCACCAAGTACGACAACCTGTGGCTCAATACCGGCCACGGCACCCTGGGCTGGACCATGAGCTGCGGCTCCGGCCAGCTGCTCGCCGACCTGATGGGCGGGCGTCGTCCCGGTATCGACCCCATGGGTCTGGACGTGGCGCGCTACGCCGCCTGATCCGTTGCCCCGAAACGCAAGCGGCCCCGCCATTGGCGGGGCCGCTTGCGTTGGGGCCTGGGAATCAATCGCCGGAAGGCAGGGGACGCTCCTGCTTGGCACCCTGCAGGGCGAAGTAGGCGAAGAAGGCCGCCATCACCCCATAGCCCAGGGCGAAGTCCGGGGCGGCATTGAAGGCCAGCTTGGGGGCGTGCATCAGGCCCACGAAGGAGAAGCCCGCCGCCACCAGGGCGAAGGCCGCGGCGCGCCGGAACTGCTGGTCGATCACCGAGACGGTCATGGCGCCGAGCATGATGGCGGTGAACATGGCGCCCTGGCCCAGGGGCACGATGCCGCTGGAGATGCCGGCCACCGTCTCCTCGGCGGCGCGGCCGAAGCGGGTCATCACGTAGTTGGCGAAGTAGGGCAGCATGGCCAGGGCCACCGCCGGGTAGTAGCGGGTGTCATTGGCCTGGAAGGCGGTGGCGATCATCGACATGCCGACGAAGACCAGGATCGGCGCCACCACCGAGACCGGGATGATCGCCGCCAGCACGGCGATCAGGCCGAACATGGTGGCGATGGCATAGACGGCGCCGTTGAGGAGGCTGTAACCGCGGCCGGCGCCCATCCACTTGGCGCCCACGGTGGCGATATAGACGGTGGTGGGGAAGACGCCGCCGAACAGGGCGCCGAGCATGGTGCCCACGCCATCCACCGCCTGGCACTCGCGGACGTCGTACTTGTCGCCGGCGGCCTCCATGGCCTCCACGTTGTTCATGGTCTCGATGGCGTTGTAGAGGGTGATGGGCAGCACCACGGTGAGGATCGCCAGCATGCTGGTGAACAGCAGTCCCAGGCCCTCGAACCAGGCCATATTGGGCAGCAGCGGATAGAAGCCCAGGTGGGTGAAGGCGTCAGAGAACTGGCCCTCCTCGGTGGCGCCGATCAGGTAGGCCAGCGCAGAGCCGATGATGATGGCGAACAGCGAGGTGGGCAGGCGGAAGGGCATGGCCACCCGGGCCACCAGGCCGACGATGATGATGGCCAGCACCAGCAGGCCCACCACCGGGATCTCCAGGGTCTTGAAGAGCATCTCGCCGGCGATAAAGGTCAGGGCGACCCCGGCCACGGCGCCGAGCATGGCGGCCCGGGGCAGGTTACGCTGCACCCAGCGGCCGATCAGGCTGATCACCGCCTCGATGGCGCCACTGATAAAGCAGGCCGCCACGGCCACCTTCCAGGCCAGCTCGGCGTCGCCGGTGAGCTGTTTGGCGGGCAGCAGCACGCCGAACAGGAAGACGAACATCACCGGGGTGGAGATGCCGTAGGAGAGGGCGGTGACGTCGGCGCGGTTCTCCTTGCGGGCCAGGCGCGCGGCGCTATAGGCGTAGTAGAAGTTGCCCACCATCACCGCCACGGCGGCGCCGGGCAGCACCTGGCCGAAGACGATGGAGGCCGGGAAGCCCAGGCCCAGCATGGTGATGGCGATGATCACGAAGTTGGCGATATTGTTCTGGAAGAGGGCGAAGAAGGCATCGGTGTCCTCCTTCTTGTACCAGGGGTAGTGCACGGCGGGAGCGGACATAGTGGCCTCGTGTTATTGGACGTTGTGGCAAGGCAAAGGCTTGATTAGCGGAATCAGTCTGACCCAAAGCTGACCGCCTGGTCAATTTTTGCTTGTGCGAAGCGTCCGACGATGGTAGGCGGCGGATTCTAACCCACTGATATATCAGCGCAAGTCATGCCATTTCTCATGGCGAAAGAGCAAAGAGAAAAGAGGGAGCTAGCGGGCGCGGCTGATAGAAAACACGATGCCCGGGCCAAGGCCCGGGCATCGCGACTGGCGGGAGTGCCGACGGCTTAGTTGACCGCGGCGATGGCCTTGGCCAGGTATTCCAGGTTCTCGGTGGAGAAGCCCGCCACATTGGCGCGGCCGGAGCGCACCATATAGATGCCGAACTCGTCGCGCAGGCGATCCACCTGCTCCGGGGCGAGGCCGGTGTAGGAGAACATGCCGCGCTGCTCGCCGACGCAGGCGTACTTCTCGGCCAGGCCGTGGGGCTTGAGGGCCGCTACGAAGTCCTGACGCAGGCCGTTGATGCGGTCGCGCATCTCGGTGAGCTCGCTGCGCCACTGGGCGGCCAGCTCGGCGGACTCGAGGATCTCGGTGACGATGGCGCCGCCGTGGGAGGGCGGGTTGGAGTAGTTCTCCCGGGCCACGATGGCCATCTGGGAGCGCACGTTCTCCATCTGCTCGTGGGTCTTGGCCACGGCGATCATGGCGCCGGTGCGCTCGCTGTAGATGCCGAAGTTCTTGGAGCAGGAGCTGGTGATCAGCACCTCGTCCAGGTTCTCGGCCAGCAGGCGCACGCCGAAGGCGTCCTCGTCGAGGCCCTCGCCGAAGCCCTGGTAGGCGAAGTCCACCAGCGGCAGCAGCTCGCGCTCCTGGACCACGCTCAGCACCTGGCGCCACTGCTCCTGGGAGAGGTCGAAGCCGGAGGGGTTGTGGCAGCAGGCATGCAGCACCACCACGTCGCCCACCGGGATCTCCTTGAGGGCGGCCAGCATGCCGGCGAAGTCGAGGCGGTTCTCGGCGTCCACATAGGGGTACTTGCCGAGCTTGAGGCCGGCGGCCTCGAAGATGCCCAGGTGGTTCGGCCAGGTGGGATCGCTGACCCAGATCCCCTTGCCGGGCAGCTGGCTCTTGATGAAGTCGGCGGCCAGGCGCAGGGCACCGGTGCCGCCCGGGGACTGGGTGGCGCTGGCGCGGCCGGCGTCCAGCACCGGGGAGTCGGCACCGAAGATCAGCGGCAGGATCACCTTGCCATAGCGGGGGTCGCCATGGGAGCCGATATAGGTCTTGGTGGTCTCGTTCTTCAGCAGCAGCGCCTCGGCCTCCTTGACGGCGCGCATTACCGGGGTGTTGCCCTTGGCATCACGGTAGACCCCGACCCCCAGGTCCACCTTGTTGGGGTTGGTGTCCTTGTTGAAGGCCTCGATCAGCCCGAGGATGGCATCCCCGGGCACCCGCTGAATCTGCTCGAACATTTACGCTGCTACCTCGTCGGTTCTGGCGGCTAGGATGAAATCGTTCTTGTGCAGGCCCTTCAGCTCGTGGGACCACCAGGTCACCGTGACCTTGCCCCACTCGGTGAGCAGGGCCGGATGGTGACCGGCGGCCTCGGCGATCTCCCCCACCCGATTGGTGAAGGCCAGGGCCTGCTGGAAGTTGCGGAAGGTAAAGACCCGCTCCAGCTGCATGATGCCATCGCGCTCGACGATCTGCCACTGGGGCAGCTCGGCCAGATAGGCGTCGCGCTCCTCCGGGGTGACCTGGGGGGCATCCCCGCGGCAGGCCTGGCATGTTTCCTTGGCTAGTTCGCTCATGGCGTGGCTCCTGGTCGGTCGGCTGATGACTCAATGGGTGGCCCGGGACTCGCTCGCCGCCTCCTTGGGAGGAAAACGGGGAGGATAGAGGCCCAGCGCCATGGCCTGATGAACCAGGGCCATGATGTCGCGCCGGGCCAGCTCCTGCAGGGCCTCCAGGCGATCGAGAACATAGTAGAGGGGCTGGAGGATATCGATGCGATAGGGGGTGCGCAGGGCATCCAGGGCATCGAAAGGATGGTGCTCCGGGGCCTCCGAGAGGGCGTATCGGGTCTCCTTGGGGGAGGAGAGGATCCCGCCGCCATAGATGCGCCGGCCCTGGGGCGTCTCCACCAGGCCGAACTCCACCGTCATCCAGTAGAGGCGCGCCAGATAGACCCGCTCGGCGGGGCTCGCCGCCAGGCCCAGGCGGCCATAGGTGGCGGTGAAATCGGCGAAGGCCGGATGGGTGAGCATGGGGCAGTGGCCGAAGAGCTCGTGGAAGATATCCGGCTCCTGCAGGTAGTCCATCTCCTCCGGGGTACGGATAAAGGTGGCCACCGGGAAGCGCCGGTCGGCCAGCAGCGCGAAGAAGGTGTCGAAGGGGATCAGCGCCGGCACCGGGGCGGTGCGCCAGCCGGTGGCGGTCTCCAGCACGCGATCCACCTCGGCCAGTTGGGGGAGGCGCTCCCGGGGCAGGGCGAGGCGCTCCAGGCCGTCCAGGTAGGCCTGGCAGGCGCGTCCGGGAAGCAGCTCGAGCTGGCGCTGGATCAGTGCCTGCCAGGTGGCGTTTTCCACCGCGCTGTAGGTGATATGGCCTCGGGCATCGGGTTGATGGGCCTGATACTGGGTCGTCATGGGGCACCTCCGGCCTGGCCGTGGACGCTCTTGCAGTGTAGACGGCAGCGGTTGAGAGCTGAACCCGAGCCCCAGTGCCCTGCCGTCAACCTACCCTTACGACCCGCGGCGGCGTCATGGCGTTCCTGGTCGCAAAATGGCCCCGAGAGGTGTGGCTTGCCAGGTGCTCCTGCCGGTGTCACGATATCTTTACAAACCGGTCAGGTCAGCGT
Organism: Halomonas sp. NCCP-2165; assembly: GCF_023708045.1. Classification (NCBI taxonomy): domain Bacteria; kingdom Pseudomonadati; phylum Pseudomonadota; class Gammaproteobacteria; order Oceanospirillales; family Halomonadaceae; genus Halomonas; species Halomonas sp. NCCP-2165. The sequence goes on along the minus strand of NZ_BRCY01000013.1, from coordinate 63,702 downwards.
GACGCCCAAAGCGGCGGCACGACACGTTATTTCACGAGACGGCTATGCGACTGAAGTTTCACTGCCAGAACCGCATCGGCATCCTGCGGGATATCGTCGCCCAGTTCGCCGACTACGGGGTCAATGTGGCCCGGGGCGAGGTGGGCGGCGATCATGGCAACACCATCTACCTCTACCTGCCGCAACTGCTCAACGCCCAACTGGCGACGCTGAAGCCGGTGCTGGAGCAGATTCCCGGGGTCTTCGGGGTCAAGCGGGTCAGCCTGATGCCCAGCGAGCGGCGCCACCTGGAGCTGGATGCGCTCTTGTCGTCGCTCTCCGACCCGGTGATGTCCATCGACATGGAGGGGCATATCGTCGCCGCCAACCGTGCCGCCGGGCAGATGCTGGGGGTACGGGTGGACGAGGTACCGGGGCTCTCCCTGGATCGCTACCTGCCGGACCTCGACCTGCCGGCGCTGATCCGCCGCAACAACGCTCGGGTCAATGGCCTGCGGCTCAAACTCAAGGAGGCCACCTACCTGGCGGATATCTCGCCGCTGCACAGCGACAAGGACGACGATGTGACCTCCCTGGCCGGGGCCGTGGTGACCCTGCATCGGGCCGATCGCATCGGCGAGCGCATCTACCAGGTGCAGCGTCAGGAGTCGCGCGGCTTCGATGCGCTCTTTCAGGCCAGCCCGCGGCTCGCCGCGGTGATCCGCGAGGCGCGGCGCATGGCCCCCCTCGATGCTCCCCTGCTGATCCAGGGGGAGACCGGCACCGGCAAGGAGCTGCTGGCACGGGCCTGTCACCTGGCCAGCCCCCGGGGCCAGGCGCCCTTTATGGCGCTGAACTGCGCCGGCCTGCCGGAGTCCATGGCCGAGACCGAGCTGTTCGGCTATGCCCCCGGCGCCTTCGAGGGGGCACGCCCGGAGGGCAAGCTGGGGCTGCTGGAGCTGACCGCCGGCGGCACCATCTTCCTCGACGAGGTGGGGGAGATGAGCCCGCGGCTACAGGTGAAGCTGCTGCGCTTCCTGCAGGACGGTGGCTTCCGCCGGGTGGGCAGCGACGAGGAGACCTACCTGGACGTGCGGGTGATCTGCGCCACCCAGCAGGACCTGCCGGCGCTGTGCGCCGAGGGGCGCTTCCGGGAGGATCTCTACCATCGCCTCAACGTGCTCTCCCTGACGGTGCCGCCGCTGCGCGACTGCCTGGACGGCATCGAACCCCTGGCGGAGCACTTTCTCGACCGCGCCGCCCGCCAGATCGGCCGCCCCCTGCCACGCCTCTCCGCCGAGGCCCTGGTGCGGCTGGCCGGCTACCACTGGCCGGGCAACGTGCGTCAACTGGAGAACGTGCTCTTCCAGGCGGCCTCGCTCTGCGAGGGCGAGGTGATCGAGGCGGGGCACCTGCGGCTGCCGGCGGTGGGCAAGCGCCAGGGCCTCGATGGCATCGACCTGGAGGGGCCCTTGGCCGAGATCCTCGGCGAGGTGGAGCGCCGGGTGCTGGCGGCCCTCTACCCCCAGTACCCGTCGAGTCGTCAACTGGGCAAGCGCCTGGGGGTCTCGCATACCACCATCGCCAACAAGCTCAAGCGTCATGGGATCGGGGGAGAGGAATAAGCGGGAAGAGGGGGCTCGTCGATGAGGATACCGCTGGGGCTGAAGCTGGTTTTTAGTCTCTGGGTGCTGGTCTGGGCGCCGACCTATGCCTGGCTGCTGGGCTCGCAGAATTTCTTCTGGCTATGCAACCTGGCCAACTTCCTGCTGCTGGTCGGCCTGTGGCGGGAGAGCCGCCTGCTGTGCTCCATGCAGTGGCTGGCGGTGGCCCTGGTGGGCCTGCTGTGGGGCCTGGACGTGGCGGGGGCGGCGTTGTTCGGCGTCCATCCCATCGGCGGCACCGAATACATGTTCGATGTGGGGCAGCCCCTGCTGACCCGGGGCCTCTCCTTCTATCACCTGGGGCTGCCACTGGTGGCGGGGTTCGCGGTCTGGCGCCTGGGCTATGATCGCCGCGCCCTGGCCGGCCAGGCCCTGCTCACCGCGGCGGTGATCCCGCTGACCTATCTCGTCACCGAGGCCGAGCGCAATATCAACTGGGTCGAGGGGCCCTTCGGAATCCCCCAGGAGGCCCTGGCCCCCTATCCTCTATCTGCCGCTGTTGATGATCGGCTGGCCCCTGGTCCTCTATCTGCCCGTGCACCTGGCCACCCTCTGGGCGAGCCGCCGGCGTTAATGGCGCTAATCAGGGCTCGTGGGCCAGCCCCAGTGCTTCCACCGCTTCCCGGACCCGGCCATAGGGGTGCGCCTCCAGGGCGGCGAAGCCGTCCAGGCGGCGCGCCTTGAGGCGGGTCAGCCAGGGGCTGGTGAGGCCGCACAGGAAGCGCGTCAGCAGTGCCGCCGTGGCCGGCAGGCCGGCCTCCGCCAGCGCCGCGACCAGCGGCCGGCAGAGCGCCGCCAGGGCCTCGCCGGAGGGCGGGGCCGGCGTCTTTGGTGCCGGTAGCCTGGCGGGCTGGCCCGCACAGGCGGAGCAGTGGCCGCAGCGCTCGGGGGTTTGGGTGTCGCCGAAGTAGGCCGCCAGGCGCCGACTCAGGCAACTGTCGCTCTCGAACAGCGTCAGCATGGCATCGAGGCGTGCCAGTTCCGCCCGTTCCTTGGCCAGGAAGTGGGCATGGAGGTCGTCGCTCAGGGGGGCGGCTTCGATCGGGCCGGTCACCGCATAGACCTCGGTGAGTCCCTTGCTCTCCAGGCGGATCCAGCCCTGCTCCTGGAAGTACTCCAGGGCCTTGAGGACCCGCTCGCGACGCACGTCGAGGCCGCGTTCGGCGCCCAGGCGGGCCAGGGTCTCCAGGTTCAGGGCGTGCCAGCGGCGCGCCTTGGGGGCGGCCTCCAGCAGCGCCTCGACGAAGGCCCGCCGCTCGCCCTGGAAGCGCTCGACCAGCGCCGCCGGCTCGCTCAGGCATTCGAAGCGGTAGTCGGCGAAGTAGCTGTAGCGGGGGGCGATCACCCCGCGCAGCTCGAGCTGCACCAGCAGGGTCTTCAGCGGCAGGGGGCGGATATCGCTCTCCTGGGCCAGGGCGTTGAGGGTCAGCTCCCACTGGGGGCCGGCAGCGGCGATCTCGTCGAGCACCCGGCGAATGCCCAGGCGGGTGGGGGTATCGCCGTAGACGAAGTTCTCGAGCACGGTAAGGGCGCCGCGATCGCCCAGCATCAGGCACTGGGAGGGGGCACCATCGCGGCCGGCACGGCCGATCTCCTGGCTGTAGTTCTCGATCGACTTGGGTAGGTCGAAGTGCACCACGTTGCGGATATCGGCCTTGTCGATGCCCATGCCGAAGGCGATGGTGGCGACGATGCAGTGCAGCTCGCCGCCCATAAAGGCGGCCTGGATGGCGTCGCGGCGCTGATGATCCAGGCCGGCGTGATAGGCCCGGGCGGGCAGGCCGGCCTTGTTGAGGTAGGCGGCCAGGCGCTCGGCGCCCTGTTGCAGGGTCACATAGACGATGGTTGGCTCGGGGCTGGGACCGCTCAGGCGCGGCGTCAGCCAGCTCGCCAGCTGCCGGGCGCGCTCCGCCTCGGTCGTGGGATGCACGCCGAGATGCAGGTTGGGGCGATAGAAGCCGGTGGTGGTGACGTCCTCGGCGGCGATGCCGAAGGCGTCGCGCATGTCCGCGATGACCCGGGGCGTGGCGGTGGCGGTGAGCAGCAGCACCTGGGGGATGGCGAACTCCCGCTGGTAGGCGGGCAGCTTCAGGTAGTCGGGGCGGAAGTTGTGGCCCCACTCCGAGAGGCAGTGCGCCTCGTCCACCACCAGCAGCGAGATCGGCAGGTCGCGGATAAAGGCGCGGAAGCGTTCGTTCTTGAGGCGCTCCACCGAGACCATCAGGATGCGGATCTCGCCCTGGCGTACCCCCGCCATCACCCGTGCCGCCTCCTCGCGGCTCTGGGTGGAGTCGAGGCTCGCCGCGGCGATGCCGTGGCGGGCGAGGAAGGCGAGCTGGTCCTGCATCAGCGCCAGCAGGGGCGAGACCACCAGGGTCAGGTGAGGCAGGTGCAGGGCGGGCAACTGGTAGCAGAGCGACTTGCCGGCCCCGGTGGGGAAGATCGCCGCCGCCGAGCGACCGGCGACGATGGCCTCGATCACCGGGCGCTGCCCGGGGCGCAGGGCGTCATGGCCGAAGACCCGCTGCAGGGTGGTATCGATGGTGTCCATGGCGGGGGAAGGTCCCTGAGATGACTGTCGGGCCATCTTACCCTGCCTGCGTCGGTGCCGCAGGAGTGGCATAATGGAGGGCCTCATTCACTCTCGAGGCCACTCGCAGCGACAGGAGTCTTGATGTCCACCCGGGCCCCCCTCTATGGCGTCGGCGACGCCACCCTGCAAGCCCTGGGCGGCGAAGCGGCGGTGGCGGAGCTGGTGCGCCGCTTCTATGCGGCCATGGATCGCCTTCCCGAGGCAAGGCGCATTCGCGCCATGCACCCCGATTCCTTGGCCGAGTCCCGGGACAAGCTCACCACCTTCCTGATCGGCTGGATGGGGGGCCCCCGGCGCTATCGGGAGCGCTTCGGCCCGATCGCCATTCCCGCCGCTCATCGGCATCTGGATATCGGTCCCGCGGAGCGCGATGCCTGGCTTGGCTGCATGGCGGTGGCCTTGGCGGAGATGGCGGTAGCCGAGCCGTTGCGTCACTACCTGCTGACGCAGTTGCGTCACCCCGCCGAGATGTGCCGGTCACGCTAGGTGTTTAGTCCCGGAGTGTGGCTGGTTTATCTCGTGGCATTCAGCATCCACTGTCGGAAGCGCTGTGCTGCCGGGGTAAGGTGGCGATGTTTGGGAGTAAGCAGCGAGAGGTTGCCTAGGCTAGGAAGGGCATAAGGCAGGGCTTGGATCAGATTTCCCTGGGTGATGTCGTCGTGCAGCAGCCTGGCCCAGCCGAGGGTAACGCCTTGGCCGGCCAGGGTGGCGTGTATGAGTAGCTGATAGCTGTTGGCTCGCAGGCAATGACCGGGTTCATGCCAGGGCAGGTTGAGCTCACGATACCAGTCTTTCCAGGTCAGCCAGTCGTTGAAGTGGTCCTCGACGATAAGAAGCGTGTGGTTATCGAGTAGATCATCCGCATCGGCGATTGCCCCATGAAGTTCCATGTAACGCGGACTGCAAACGGCGATCACCGCTTCATTGGAGAACACTGCTTCCACCTCTAGGCCAGGGGGATCGACCAGGTCCTTGACGTGGTAATACAGGCCCAGATCGAATTCGGATAGGTCCAGACGGCAGGGGTCTTCCGCCGTGAGGATGCGAATCTCGATGTCTTTATTCTCGCTTTGAAACACCGGCAGCAGACGTGCCAGCCATACCGAGGCGATAGTGGGACTGGTAGCCAGCGTCAACTGGTGACTATTGCCGTGGCGACGTAGGCGGGAGGTCTCGTCGGCAAGCTCGCGGAGTATCCGTCGTACGATGTTATAGAAGTGCACACCGGCTGGCGTGAGGCGCAGGCCATCAGGGTCACGCTCGAACAGTGGCCTTCCCAGGTCGTCCTCCAGGCGCTTGATCTGACGGCTAATGGCGCTCTGCGTAAGGCTGAGCTCGCGCCCCGATTGGGTGAAGCTGCCATGCCGGGCGGCGGCTTCGAAGGCGCGTAAACACTGTAGCGGGGGGAGGGCATCACGGGCAGTCATGGGGTATCTCGGCGACGGGCAAATCAGTCCGTCACCGAGGATAGCATGCCGCACCCTCTCGCTTGAGGGTGACGGCACAGGTTCAGACCGCCTGGCGTGGGACCGTCGTCTGCCAGCGCTTGCGGTGCACTTCTTCGCCTTCATCATGGGCCACCTGCTCGGCTTCGATGAAGAAGTCGGTGTCGTTGCAGGTCAGCCAGTAGCGGCTTTCCACGGCAACGTCGAAGTGTCCAGGCCCTTCCTCGCGGCTCGCCCGGTAGTGCCAGACGATTTCGGCACGCGCCCGTGTGGGATCTTCCGGATGGGCGGTATAGCGTTCCTCACAACGCTGCTCGACATGATAGCCGTGGTCCTCGATCGTCATGGCTCCGAGGTCGTCCTCGACGATCACGGTGACCTCGCCGCTGGCCACATCCTCCTGGATAGTGCGACGTGGCTCCGCCTGACGATGCGTCTTGATGTTGGCGGGCTGGGCCGCTTCCGGTACCTCGAAGGGGTTGGCGGCGACCTCACCCTCGAATACCGGTAGCTCCAGGCGCTGCATGCCGGGCACCAGGGTGAGTGCCGCCCGCTTGGGGGTGGGCCAGAGCAGCGGGAAGTTGGCCGAGGCCACCGCGACGCGCAGGCGGTGGCCGGCCGGCAATCGGTAGCCGATCATGTCGAGCTCCAGCTCGATGTCCATCGGCTCGCCCGGCACGGGGCGCGCTACTGTCTCATGATCGCGCAGCGACAGGTTGAGTACGCCGTAGGTGATGCGAGCCACTTGGCCATCGGGTTGAACGTCGCTCAAGCGTACGGTCAACTGCCCGCAGTCCTGATCACTGGCCAGCCTCAGCTGGACCCTGGGCTTGCCCAGGATGTCAACCGTCTGGCTCATCGGCTCGCTGTCAAAGCACAGGGCAAGGGCATCGTCGCTGCGCTGGTCGCCGGGCAGGTCGGGACCGAACCAGATGGCACAGTATTCTCCCTGGTGGCTGCCGGCGGTAAGCGGCGAATCGATGGTGAGCGACGCGTCCAGGGGAGCGTCACCGCTTGCCAGGCCTCGCTGCGTGAGCGAATACCGGTGGGACCGAACACGCTCCGACGGCCAGGCCTCGGTATGCACCCAGGCGCCCGGTCGTTCCCGGTACATCGGCTTGGGCGGGAGGGAATCCTGAAGATAGAAGGTGCCGGCCGGCTCCTCCATGATGCCGGTATCGATTCCCTTGAGCCAGTGGTCCCACCAGCGCAGCGCCTCTTGCAGAAAGCCGATGGCCGGATCGGGAATCGCGAAGTGCGGGTACTTGTGGATCCACGGGCCAATCAGCCCCTTGCATGGGCTGCGCAGGTGCTCCATCAGCCGGGAGACGCTGTTCTTGTAGGCGTCGCCCCAGCCTCCAATGGCATAGACCGCGGCCTGGATGGCGCCATAGTTCTGGTTGACCGATCCATGCTTCCAGTAGTCGTCACGGGTCTGGTGACTCAGCCAGGTTTCGGCCAGCAGGGGCATGTTGTCGAGGCGTTCCTTCCAGCGTTCGCGCCAGGCATCGCCCACCAGCAAGGGGTCGGGCGGTGCCGCGGAGAAACTGAGCATGGTGGCCGACCAGCCCAGGTTCTCGTGAAGCAGGTTGCCCCCCTTGTAGTGGATGTCGTCGGTGTAGCGGTCATCCGTAGAACACAAGGTGATGATGGCCTTCAGTGGTTCCGGCTGAAGCGCCGCTAGCTGAAGGGAGTTGAAGCCGCCCCAGGAGATCCCCATCATGCCGACCTTGCCGGTACACCAGGGCTGTCGGGTCAGCCACTCGATCACCTCGAGGGCATCGGCTTGCTCCTGCGGCAGATACTCATCGGCCATCAGGCCCTCTGATTCGCCGTTGCCGCGCATATCCACGCGTACGCCGGCATAGCCATGGCCCGCAAAGTAGGGGTGGGTCAGTTCATCGCGTACCAGGGTGCCATCGCGCTTGCGATAGGGCAGATACTCGAGGATCGCCGGCACCGGGTGTTCCTCGGCATCCTCCGGCAGCCAGATCCGGGCCGCCAGCTTGGTGCCATCCGAGAGCGGAATCTCCAGATGCTCGATTTCTCGAACTCGGCGAGGAAAGTCTGTCTTCACGCGCATGTTATTCGGCCTTCTGTCCGGTGTGGGAGGCATGGGTGTCGTGATGAGGCGATGAAGTGTCCAGTAGGCTCGGGTCATTGAGCCAGCGCCACAGGGCGCTACTGGCCAGCATGATGATCATCAAGGCCGGCAGGCCACCGAGGTTGGAGAGCATCTTGACGCCGTCGATTCCCACGAAGCTGGTCATTACCCAGGCGATGATGCCAACCACGCAACCCCAGACGACCTTCATCGGAATGCCCGCACTGAAGTCGGATTCGGCGGTCAGGCCGCGAGTGCACAGGTTGCCGATGGCATCGGTATTGGAGTCGGCTGCCGTGACGTAAGAGATAAAGGCGATAAACAGCAATAGTGGGATCCATAGCTGGGAAAGCGGCAGCTCGCCGAACAGGCGATAGAGCACATGCTCGACGCCGCGATCGGTCAAGACGCTGTTCAGATCCAGCCCACCATGCATTTGGAAATAGAGCGTGGCGCCAGAGAAAATGGTGATCCATACCACGGCAAACAAGGCGGGATAAAGCAGATTGATGCGCAGGAACTCGCGTACGGTGTAGCCCCGTGAGATGCGACCCAGGAACAGTGCGGCTACCGGAGCCCAGGCGAACCAGATCGCCCAGTAGAAGATCGACCACCAGTAGGGCCACCGATCATCGCCTGCGGCGCCAGTGAAAAGGCTCATGGTGAAGAAGTTGTCGAGATAGACGCCAAACGACTCGGCGCCGATCTTGAGCATAAATACGGTGGGGCCGAAGATAAACACAAACACGCCAAGGGCCAGCAGCAGCCAGGCGTTGAGCGCCGAGAAGCGAGCGATGCCTTTCTGCAGGCCGCTGGCGGCCGATAGAACGAAGGTTGTCACGATGATGGAGATAATGATGCCCAGGCGGAGCGGGGTCGTGTCGCCCTCCAGGTACTGGCCGATACCCCCGGCCAAGGTGATGGCCCCTGTCCCCAGCGTCGCTGCCATGCCGGCCACCAGTGAATAGAGGGCGAGGGCATCGATCAGTCCGGCGAAGCGAGTGATACGCTGACCGAATAATGGCTCAAGCATGCTGGAGATTGAGAACTTCTGACGCCGATTGTAGAAGGACAGGGCGAAGATCAGCGCGGGTACCGCATAGATGGCGTAGGGAGTGAAGGCCCAGTGCAGGAACATCGTCGACATGGCGAAGAGGGCCGCCTCGGTCGATCCGGCATCGAAGCCTTGCGATGCGGGCGGCCCCATCAGATGGTAGAGCGGCTCCGCGGTGGTCCAGAACAGCACCCCAACGGCGAGAGTGGTGCATAGGGTGATCGAGAACCAGCGCATACGCGACAGCAGCGGGGTGGCATCCTGACCACCGATGCGCACCTTGCCTAATGGCGAAAAGTACACCACCACTGCCATCATCAGCAGATAGAGGCTGCCGAGGCTAAAGAGCCAAGAGAAACGATCGAGGACGGCGTCGTTTAACTGGCTGGTAAAAGCCAGAAAGCCCTCAAGGTCGATGAAGCTTGCGATTACTGCTGATATCAAAATCAAGAAGGTAGGCCAGAAGACCCAGGTCCTCATGGTAAGCGTCATACACCGTACTCCACTTGTTATCGTTGGTACCCGAATGCGTCCGGGACATGGACGGGTAGCCTACCCTTGTTCCGGGCTCCCCCCGCAAACGCGATTTGCGTATGGGGGCATGATTTCAGGGCATGCGCCTGCTGAGTCGCCGCGGCGTGTTGTGGTCGAGCCCGAGCGGCCCGGTATTCAAGCCACGGCTGCCAGCGCGATTTCCCGCGATGATGGCTGGCCTGGGGGGATAGCGGATTCGCCAGCGGTGGTGCCCTGCCTCGATAGCTTCGATGACATCACGCATCGCCGCCTCCGGCTCGGTGACGGGGATCGCTGCGCGACACGCTGGCGAAGCAGGCGCTCGCTGGCTCGAGGCGTCTGATGCTGGTCGAGGGGGCTTGCCGGGATCATGCATGGCGTCATTCGGAACGCCGGTGGCGACCCGAATGACGAGATATGCCGGTCGCGTTAACGCTCCGGGGCATCGATGGCACGATTGCGCCCCGACTCCTTGGCGACATAGAGATGACAGTCGGCGCGATCGATCAGCGCTTCGCGACTCTCGCCGATGCGATATTCGGCGACGCCCAGGCTGATGGTGAGACGGTGACGGGGCAGGCCGAAGTCGTGGTCGGCGACTCGCTCGCGGAGTCGCTGTGCCACGCTCAGGGCCTGGAGCCTCGGGGTCAGCGGCAGCAGCACGGCAAACTCCTCGCCGCCGAGTCGCGCCAGCATATCTTCACCGCGCAACAACTCCTGGCACAGCTCGGAGAGTCGCCCCAGGACCTCGTCGCCCTTGAGGTGCCCCCAGGTATCGTTGACCCGCTTGAAGTGATCCAGGTCGAAGAGGATCAACGACAGCGGCGTGCCGTGGCGACAGCTCAGCGAGAGTTGGTGATCCAGGCAGCTCATCAGCTTGCGGCGGTTGGGCAGGCCGGTGAGTTCGTCGGTGTCGGAGAGTTCGCGCAGATGCGCCTGGTGGGCGATCTGTTCGCTGATATCGACCATGATGCCGTGCCAGAGGGTGCCATCGCCGTGGGGTTCCGGCTGGGCGCGTACCCCGAACCAGGCCTCGTCGCCCCCGGGGCGGGTCAGGCGCACCTGGGTGGCGATCAGGCTCAGGCTCTTGGCGGAGCGCTCCACGGCCACCATCAGCCGTGGGAAGTCCTCGGGATGGACTCGGTCGAAGGCGTGGCGCCCATCCGTGGCGAGGCGTCGCCGTTGACCGGCATCGCCTAGCACCTGGCGGTCGGCGCCGGCCAGGTAGGGGAAACGGATGGCACCCTCGGCGCTGCGATAGCATTGGAAGATCAGCCCCGGCAGGCGGTCGCCGAGGAGCGCCAACGGCTGCGAGGCCTCCCTGGTCTGCTCCAGGGTGGGGGTATCGAAAGGCATGGGCCTTCCCTGCATGTGATGTTCTTATTATCCGCCGGTCGGTGCCGGCGACTTTATTAGTCGTTAACGAACAAACATCCTACCCGTCGAGATTTGGGGGGGTATCGTCTCTTGGAAGTAGGCGATTTTCCACGGCCCTTGTAGGAAATTGGCTACAATTCGAACCTGGCGCCGGGAGAGTTGCTGCGGGGCATCATAACGCGCCGGGGGCTCCCGGGAGAAGACCATCTGCCAGAGCTGGAGGTGGCGGGCGCGAAAGCCACCGGCGCAGGCGGACAGGTAGTAGCGGAACATCCGTCGGGTGCGCTCGTTGTAGTTGGCGGCGATCTCGTGCCAGCGTTCATCCACATTGGCCAGCCAGGCCATCAGGGGTCGGTCGTCGTCGGCACGGGAGTGGTGAGAGCGCCAGTCTTCCAGGGGAACGGGTGGTTACCGAGGGGCGTCGTAGCGGCCCAGGCGTCCCCGGGAGAAGACCACCTGCCAGAGCTGGAGGTGGCGGGCGCGAAAGCCACCGGCGCAGGCGGACAGGTAGTAGCGGAACATCCGCCGGGTGCGCTCGTTGTAGTTGGCGGCGATCTCGTGCCAGCGTTCATCCACATTGGCCAGCCAGGCCATCTGGGGTCGGTCGTCGTCGGCACGGGAGTGGTGAGAGCGCCAGTCTTCCAGGCGAGCGGTTGGTTACCGAGGGGCGTCGTAGCGGCCCAGGCGTCCCCGGGAGAAGACCACCTGCCAGAGCTGGAGGTGGCGGGCGCGAAAGCCACCGGCGCAGGCGGACAGGTAGTAGCGGAACATCCGCCG
>NZ_BRCY01000013.1:0-52096 GCF_023708045.1 Halomonas sp. NCCP-2165 | reverse complement strand
TGGCGGGCGCGAAAGCCACCGGCGCAGGCGGACAGGTAGTAGCGGAACATCCGCCGGGTGCGCTCGTTGTAGTTGGCGGCGATCTCGTGCCAGCGTTCATCCACATTGGCCAGCCAGGCCATCAGGGTACGGTCGTAGTCGGCCCCGAAGTTCTGCCAGTCTTCCATCAACAGCCGGGCCTCGCTGGTGGCGGTGATATCCGCCGCGGAGGGCAGTACCCCATTGGGAAAGATATACTTGTTGATCCAGGGGTCGGCGGTGATCTCCGAGCTGTTGGAGCCGATGGTGTGCAGCAGGAAGAGGCCGTCCTCGGCCAGCAGGCGCTCCACGGTGGCGAAGTAGGTGGGGTAGTTGCGGTGACCGACATGCTCGAACATGCCGATGGAGACGATGCGCTCGAAGTGGCCCTCCAGTTCCCGGTAGTCCTGCAGGCGAATTTCCACCGGCAGCCCCGCGCAGCGCTCCCGAGCCAGGGCGGCCTGCTCCCGGGAGATGGTGATGCCGGTGACCTCGACGCCATGGTGGCGGGCGGCATGTTCGGCGAAGCTGCCCCAACCACAGCCGATATCCAGCACTCGCATCCCGGGGCGCAGCTCCAGTTTGCGACAGGCAAGCTCCAGCTTGGCCCGCTGGGCCTCGTGCAGGGTCTTGGCCTCTTTCCAGTAGCCGCAGGAGTAGCACATGGTGGGATCGAGCATGCGCTCGAAGAGGTCATTGCCCAGGTCGTAATGGGCCTCGCCGACGATATAGGCGCGGGCCTTGCTCTGCAGGTTGAAGAAGCCCGACTGCAGGCGATACATCAGCCGCTCGGTGGGGGTATGGGCGCGCTCGCCCAGGCCATGCAACAGCAGTCGGCAGGCCATCTCGTCGATGCGTTCGCACTCCCACCAGCCATCCATATAGGCCTCGCCGAGCCCCAGGGTGCCCTGATGCAGCACCCGGGAGAAGAAATCGGGGTGGTAGACCCGCAGGTCCCAGGGCTGGTTACCGTTGAGGGTGACGCCGGACCCGGCCAGCAGCTGCTCGACGATGCGTCTGGCGCGGGTATCGGGCAGGGTGAGGGGGGCGATGCGGCTATCACTGGTCATGGCGTCCTCCTGAGCCGGGTCGGCTGTACGGCTGCCGTCGACTTAGGATTGAGCATAGTTCAAGGCGCTAAGCCTTGGTAATCAAGGCACTTCCAACGTTAGGAGTAGTGAAAATGCATGTCATGGTGGACCTCTGTGTCGTTCCCCTGGGGGTGGGTGTCTCGGTGTCGCCCCAGGTGGCGGCCTGCCAGAAGGTGATTCGGGACGCCGGCCTGAGTCATCGTATGCACGCCTATGGCACCAATATCGAAGGGCCCTGGGACGAGGTGATGGCGGTGGTCAAGCGCTGCCATGAGGTGGTGCACGAGATGGGCGCGCCGCGCATCACCTCGACGCTCAAGGTGGGTACCCGCATCGATCGCGCGCAGAGCCTGGATGACAAGGTGGCCAGCGTGGAGGCGCTGCTCGAGCGCTGAGTGTCTCTTATGGATATGGCGATGCCTTATCCTGACACTGTCCGGGGGACGATAGTGGCTAGGCTGATGGCGCGGAAACCGCACTGACAACAACCAAAGGAAGCCAGCCATGAGTCAAGCCAACCGCGGAGTCGTCTACAAGGGCCCGGGTGAAGTCGCCGTCGAGTCTATTCCCTATCCGGAACTCGCCATCGGCAACCGCAAGTGCGATCACGGCGTGATCCTCAAGGTGGTCACCACCAATATCTGCGGCAGCGATCAGCATATGGTGCGTGGCCGCACCACCGCGCCGTCCGGCCTGGTGCTGGGTCACGAGATCACCGGCCTGGTGGTCGAGTGCGGTCGCGATGTCGAATTTATCCAGCCGGGCGACCTGGTCTCGGTGCCGTTCAATATCGCCTGCGGTCGCTGCCGCAACTGCAAGGAAGGCAAGACCGGGATCTGCCTCAACGTCAATCCGGCGCGGCCCGGCGCGGCCTATGGCTACGTGGACATGGGTGGCTGGGTCGGCGGCCAGACCGAGTACGTCATGGTCCCCTATGCGGACTTCAACCTGCTGAAGTTCCCGGACGCCGATCAGGCCATGGACAAGATCCGCGACCTGACCCTGCTCTCGGATATCTTCCCCACCGGCTTCCACGGCTGCGTGACCGCCGGCGTCGGGCCCGGCAGCACCGTTTATATCGCCGGTGCCGGCCCGGTGGGCCTGGCCGCGGCGGTCTCCGCCCAGCTGCTGGGGGCGGCCTGCGTGATCGTCGGCGACATGATCGAGGATCGCCTGGCCCAGGCCCGCAGTTTCGGTTGCGAGACCATCGACCTGACCCAGGACGGTGACATGGCCGACAAGATCGAGGTGATCCTCGGCGAGCGGGAGGTCGATGCCTTCGTCGACTGCGTCGGCTTCGAGGCCCATGCCTGCGGCTGCAACCATGGCAAGGAGGCGCCGGCCACGGTGCTCAACTCGGCCATGTCGCTGACCCGCGCCGGCGGCCAGATCGGTATCCCCGGCCTCTACGTGACCGAAGACCCGGGCGCCGCCGACGACGCCGCCAAACAGGGGGCGTTGAGCATGCGCTTCGGCCTGGGGTGGGCCAAGTCACACAGCTTCCACACCGGCCAGTGCCCGGTGATGAAATACCACCGGCCGCTGATGCAGGCGATCCTGTTCGGCAAGGTCAAGATCGCCGATGCGGTCAATGTCCAGATGATTACCCTGGATCAGGCGCCGCAGGGCTATGCCGACTTCGATGGGGGGGCGGCGAAAAAATTCGTCATTGACCCCCACGGCAGCGTGGCGGCGTAAGTCAGAGGCACCTGCGCCGAGGATGGCCCGCGCCGATGCGTGGCGCGGCCAGCTTATTCATAGGATTGACCCCCATGGCAGCGTGGCGGCGTAAGTCAGAGGCACCTGTGCCGAGGATGGCCCGCGCCGATGCGTGGCGCGGCCAGCTTATTCATAGGATCGACCCCCACGGCAGCGTGGCGGCGTAATTGCTTTAAGCCGCGTAATAAAGCGGGCGGTTTGACCGCCCGGTTATCGATGCCCCGCCCGGTGCGGGGCATCGTCGTTGGTGGACAGGGGTTCCAGGTGGTCGCCGGCCTGGCGCAGCAGATGTCGGGTCAGGGCCGCCAGGGTCTCGCCCCCCTGGCGCCAGTGGTGCCAATAGAGGGGAACCTCGATCCGGCGTGCCCGCGGTTCGGGGCTGGGCAGCTCCACCAGGCGACCCTCGGCCAGCTCGCGGGGCACCTGGCGTTCGGGAATCATGCCGTAGCCGAGCCCGGCCAGGGCCATGCCCACGAAGCCCTCGGAGGAGGGGCAGAGGTGGTGGGGAAAGGGCTCATGGAAATCGTGCCGGGCCAGGTAGCGATGCTGGAGGCGATCGTCCGGTCCATAGACGATGGCCGGGGCGCGGCGCAGGGCGGCGTGATCGAGGCCCCGGGCGAAGTGCCGGGCGACGAAGTCGGGGCTGGCCAGGGCGCGATAGTGCATCTGCCCCAGGGCATGACTGCGGGCGCCCTGGACCGGACGCGGGCTGTCGCAGAGGCAGCCCGCCACCTCGCCGTCGCGCATGCGCTTGAGCGCCACCTCCTGATCCTCCACCAGCAGCTCGAAGAGCAGTCGCTGTTGGTGACAGAAGCTGGCCATGCTGGCGGGCCACCAGGTGGCCAGACTATCGGCATTGATGGCCAGGCGCAGGCGCGTATCCGCCTCGCCCAGGGTCGGTACCTGATCCAGCAGGTCATGCTCCAGCAGGCGTACCTGGCGAGCATGGTTGAGCAGGCGCCGTCCCACCGGCGTGGGGGCGGGGCGGGGGCCGCGTACCAGCACCGCTTGGCCGAGGCGGGCCTCGAGCAGCTTGATGCGTTGGGAGACCGCCGATTGCGTCAGTCCCAACCGCTGGGCGCCGCGCTCGAAGCCGCCCTGGTCCACCACCGCGGTCAGGGCCTCGAGGAGTTTGTAGTCGAGCATCAGTTCGGCTTATTGAATATTCGGTGAATTAATTTCATTAATTTCAAGTCGCACTCTAGCCTCGGGGCCTTCGCTTTGCCATCGAGGAAGAGTCCGGTGTGGACGTCACTATTGCATGGGCTGGCGGTAGGCGCCGGCCTGATCATCGCCATCGGGGCCCAGAACGCCTTCGTGCTCAACCAGGGCTTGCGTCGCGAGCACGGTTACCTGGTGGCCGCGATCTGTGCCCTCTGCGACTGGCTGCTGATCGGCCTCGGCGTACTGGGCGTCGGCACCCTGCTGGCACAACAACCGGCACTGATCGCCGTGGCGCGCTGGGGCGGGGCGCTATTCCTGGCCTGGCAGGCGGGGCTGGCGCTGCGTCGAGCCGGCGCGGCCCAGGGGCTGGTGGGGCGGGGCGCGACGCCGCGTTCCCGCCGCATGGTGATCCTCACGACCCTGGCGGTGACCCTGCTCAATCCCCAGGTCTATCTCGACACCTTGCTGTTGCTCGGCGCCCTGGGTGCCCTGCAGCCCAGTCCCGGGGCCTTCGTGGTCGGCGCGGCCCTGGCCTCCTGTGCCTGGTTCTTCGGCCTGGTGGGGGCCGCCGCCTGGCTGGCGCCACGGCTCGCCAGCCCCTTGACCTGGCGGCTCGTCGACCTGGGCATCGCCGCCATGCTGGGCTGGATCGCCTGGCAGCTGGCCAGCGGGGCCCTGCTGGCTTAGTCCGTCATGTTTTCTTTACGCCCTGTCAGGGCAGCGCACCACCCGGGGGGCGGGATAGCGGTGGGGGGGTCGCCTGTCACGAAATATTTACACATGGTGGTCATCGGCCTGGGGGAGGGGCCGCCCCGCGGTGCCTTGGTGGCATTCCCGTCGCGCCTCCCTGGCCCTAGCCTGTAGCCATCCCGCCTGGCCGAGGGCCGGGTCAAGACGACACAACAACCGGAGGCTCCATCATGAACGCCGTGGCACAGACCCAGACGACCGCCGAGATCTCATCCCACAACCCCATCGGCACCAACGGTTTCGAATTCGTCGAATTCACCGCCCCGGATGCCGAGGGCATCGATGCCCTGCGCGGGCTCTTCACCCAGCTCGGGTTCACCGAGACCCGCAAGCACCGCTCCAAGCAGGTCTTCCTCTTCCAGCAGGAGGGCGTGAACTTCGTGCTCAACGCCGAGCCGGGCAGCCATGCCGCGGAATTCGCGCGCATTCACGGTCCCAGCGCCTGCGCCATGGCCTGGAAGGTGGCCGACGCCAAGCAGGCCTACGAGCACGCCCTGGCCAACGGCGCCGAGGCGGCGGAGAATCCGGTGGGCCCCGGCGAGGTGGGCATCCCCGCGGTCAAGGGCATCGGCGGCTCGCTGCTCTATTTCGTCGATGACAAGCTCGACGACCAGGGCCGCAGCATCTATGACATCGACTTCGCGGCCATCGATGGTCGCACGCCCCAGGACAACAGCGTCGGCCTCAAGGTGCTGGATCACCTGACCCACAACGTGGATCGCGGCCAGATGGACGTCTGGGCGGGCTTCTACACCCGTATCGCCAATTTCCGCGAGATCCGCTACTTCGATATCGAGGGCAAGATGACCGGGCTCTTCTCCCGGGCCATGACCGCCCCCTGCGGCAAGATGCATATCCCCATCAACGAGTCCGCCGACGACAACTCCCAGATCGCCGAATTCCTGCGCGAATACAACGGCGAGGGGATCCAGCACCTGGCCATGGCCACCGACGACATCTATGCCACCGTCAAGGCCCTCAAGGCCAAGGGCGTCAAGTTCCTCACCACCCCGGACACCTACTACGAGAAGGTCGACGCCCGGGTCCCCAACCATGAGGAAAACGTCGATGACCTGCGCGAGCTGAGCCTGCTGGTCGACGGCGCCCCGGATCAGGGCGTGCTGCTGCAGATCTTCACCGAGACCGTGATCGGCCCGATCTTCTTCGAGATCATCCAGCGCAAGGGCAACGACGGCTTCGGCGAGGGCAACTTCAAGGCCCTGTTCGAATCCATCGAGGAGGATCAGATCCGCCGCGGCGTGCTCAAGGGCGAGTAAAGCGATACCGCCGCCTCGACTCGAGGCGGCGTTTTTGCTACAAGACAGGCCTTAGTGTCAAGCCTGGCGAAAAAAACAGACTTTCCATTTGGTCTAATGGCTAGATAGCAACAAATAACGCTAGAATTCCCGACAACAACAAGCGCTGTAAGGTATCCCGATGACGACGACAAATGACGCTCCCAAGACCCTCTGGCTTGGGCGATGGGGCTTCGTGCTGGCGGCCACCGGTTCGGCGGTAGGCCTCGGCAATATCTGGAAGTTTCCGTATATCACCGGCGAGTTCGGTGGTGGCGCCTTCGTGCTGGTCTACCTGGCCTGTATCCTGGCCGTGGGCGTGCCCATCATGATGGCCGAGATCAGTTTCGGACGCCGCGGCCGCGGTAGTCCCATCGATGCCATCCGGCGGGTGGTACAGGAGTCCGGCGGCAGTGGCTTCTGGTCGCTCTTCGGCTGGATGGCCATGCTCTGCGGCTTCATGATCCTGACCTTCTATGTGGTGGTGGCCGGCTGGTCCTTCTCCTACCTGTGGAAGATGCTCAGCGGCGGCCTGGTAGGCTCCAGCGTCGATGACATGGCGGCGATCTTCGGCGCCAACAACGCCAACCCCTTCAACTTGGGGGCCTGGAGCACCCTGGTCACGGTGCTGACCATGCTCATCGTCGGCAAGGGCGTGCAGGCGGGTATCGAGCGCAGCGTCAGCTGGATGATGCCGGGCATGGTGGTGATGCTGGCGATCCTGATCGGCTACGGCGTCTATTCCGGCGGCTTCGGCGAGGCCTTCGCCTTCCTGTTCTCCTTCAATACCGAGGGCCTGAGCAGCGAAGGCTTGCTGGCGGCCCTGGGCCATGCCTTCTTCACCCTTTCCCTGGCCTCCGGTGCCATCCTCACCTACGGCGCCTACCTGCCCAAGGGTCACTCCATCGCGCGGACTACCTTCAGCGTGGCCATCGCCGATACCGTGGTGGCGCTGATGGCCGGCCTGGCGATCTTCCCGATCATCTTCGCCAATGGCATGAGTCCGGGCAGCGGCCCGGGGCTGATCTTCATGAGCCTGCCGCTGGCCTTCCAGGCCATGCCTTTCGGTACCCTGTTCGGCGTGCTGTTCTTCCTGATGCTCTCCATGGCGGCCCTGACTTCCTCCATCTCGATGATCGAGGCCACCGTGGCCTGGCTCACCGACAACAAGGGCGTCTCGCGCAAGCAGGCCTCCTGGGGCGTGGGGATCCTGCTGTGGGTGGTCAGCACCCTGGCGATGCTCTCCTTCAATATCGGTGCCGACTGGACCCTGGGCGGGCGTAACTTCTTCGACTGGCTCGACTACCTGACCTCGCGCTGGATGATGCCCCTGGGTGGCCTGGGCATGGCGCTGATGGCCGGCTTCCTGCTGCGCAACGAGCTGTTCAAGGAGGAGCTGGGACTCTCCAACGCCCAGCACGCCCTGTGGCTGTTCATGGTCCGCTACGTCAGCCCCCTGGGCATCGTGCTGATCTTCGTCGATGCCCTAGGCCTGGCCAGCCTCAACCTGGCCGCCCAGTGGCCCTGGCTGCTGGCCCTGCTGATCGCCATCACCCTGGTCGGCGAGTTGGCCAGCCCGCGACTCAAGCGCCAGTTCTCCTGAGTCTGACGCTTACCCCGGACGCCTGGCGTCCCGCGACCCCCGCCCGGTGCGGGGGTCGTTCGTTTTAGGGCTTCGTCCGAGCACCTCGTCCAAGCACTCGGCCGCGACGACGGGGGGATTGGCCGGCAGGGACACGAGACCTTATATTTGGCTATAAGAAATCCTCTCTATCGATTAAAATAGAATATCTCGTGCCGTTATTTTCAGGAGCCCGCCCCATGATCGCCAGCGATGAGTCCCCTGCCGATGCCCAGCGCCTGGCGCTGCTGCGCGACTTTCCCCGGGGGCAGGTGAGCCTGGTGGGCGCCGGCCCCGGCGATCCGGAGCTGCTGACGCTCAAGGCCCTCAAGCGGCTGCAGGCGGCGGAGGTGATCCTCCATGATCGCCTGGTCAGCGCCGAGATCCTCGCCCTGGCCAATCCCCAGGCGCGACGCCTCTATGTGGGCAAGGCGCGCTCGCAGCACAGCCTGCCCCAGGAGGGGATCAACCAGGCCCTGGTGGAATGGGCCCGCCAGGGCAAGCGGGTGGTGCGCCTCAAGGGCGGCGACCCCTTTATCTTCGGTCGCGGCGGCGAGGAGCTGGAGACCCTGGTCGAGGCCGGCGTGGCCTTCGAGGTGATCCCCGGCGTCACCGCCGCCGCCGGCTGCGGCGCCTATGCGGGGATTCCCCTGACCCACCGCGACCATGCCCAGTCGGTGCGCTTCGTCACCGGCCACCTCAAGGACGGCAGTTGCGACCTGGACTGGCCGGCCCTGGCGCGGCCGGGGCAGACCCTGGTCTTCTATATGGGGCTGGGCAGCCTGGAGATTATCCGCGCCCGGCTACAGGAGCATGGCCTGCCCGGCGACACCCCCTTGGCCCTGGTGGAGCAGGGCACCACGGCGCGCCAGCGGGTGCACCGGGGGACCCTGGCCAGCCTGCCCGAGGCACTGCGCTCGGGGGCGGTGCGCCCGCCGACGCTGATCATCGTCGGCAGCGTGGTCCGCCTCCATGACCGCCTCGCCTGGTTCCGCGGCGAGAGCGCCAGCCAGGGCTGGGACGAAGGCAAGCACCCCACGCCGCGAGCCGGTAGCCGGAGCGCCTGAAGGGGGGCGTCTCGCTCGCCCGCGGGACCATCGAGGAAAGGCCACGACGGGGTCGCGCTTAGCGCGGCCCCGTTATCGTTTGGGCCCGCTGCCTTAGGCCAAGGTCGGTATGACAGTGGCGCTCGGGGACGCTATGATTTAAAACAGTTGTTTTAAATCATCCATTGCTTTCAACCGCTCCGAGGAGAGTTCCATGGCCAGCTACCGTGCCCCGCTTCGCGATATGCGTTTTATCCTCAACGAGGTCTTCGCGGCGCCCGAGACCTGGGCCGCCATGCCCGCGACCCAGGCCCTGGATGCCGACCTGGCCGAGGCGATCCTCGAGGAGGGAGCCCGGGTCACCGGCGCCGAGCTCTTGCCCCTCAACCAGAGCGGCGACGCCGAGGGCTGTCGCTTCGAAGACGGCGAGGTGCATACCCCGGCGGGCTTCAAGGAAGCCTTCGCGACCCTGGCCGAGGGCGGCTGGTTCGGCCTGGGGGGCAATCCGGAGCATGACGGCCAGGGTATGCCCAAGCAGCTCACCGTGGCCTTCGAGGAGATGCTCTACGCCACCAATACCGGCTTCGCCCTCTACCCGGCGCTGAACAGCGGCGCCACCCTGCTGCTCGACAGCCACGCCGATGCGGCCACCAAGGCGTGTTATCTGCCGAAGATGTATGCCGGCCAGTGGCTGGGCACCATGTGCCTCACCGAGCCCCACTGTGGCACCGACCTGGGATTGATCAAGACCCGCGCCGAGCCGCTGGATGAGCGGCGCTACGCCATTACCGGTACCAAGATCTGGATCACCGGCGGCGAGCACGACCTGGCCGAGAATATCGTCCACCTGGTGCTGGCCAAGCTGCCGGACGCCCCGGCGGGCTCCAGGGGCATCTCGCTGTTCCTGGTGCCCAAGTTCAGGGTCGACGAGCGGGGCGAGCTCGGCGCGCGCAATGCCCTGAGCTGCGGCGGCCTGGAACACAAGATGGGCATCAAGGGCAGCGCCACCTGCGTGATGAACTTCGATGGCGCCGAGGGCATCCTGATCGGCGAGCCCCACCAGGGCCTGGCCGCCATGTTCACCATGATGAACTACGAGCGCCTCTCCATCGGCATCCAGGGCCTGGGCCTCGGCGAGGTGGCCTACCAGAGCGCCATGGACTTCGCCCGGGAGCGGCGCCAGAGCCGCGCCCCGAGCGGGCCCGCCGAGCCCGAGGCCGCCGCCGATCCCATCCTGGTGCATCCCGATGTGCGGCGCATGGCCCTGGACGTGCGGGCCTGGAACGAGGGGGGCCGGGCCTTTACCGCCTTCGTCGCCGGCCAGCTCGACCTGGCCAAGTTTCACCCCGAGGCGGCGGTGCGCGACCAGGCCGATGAGATGGTGGCGCTGCTGACCCCGGTGGCCAAGGCCTTCCTCACCGATCGCGGCTTCGAGGCCACGGTCACCGCCCAGCAGCTCTACGGCGGCAACGGCTACTGCGTGGAGTGGGGCGCCGAGCAGTATGTGCGCGACGCGCGCATCGCCATGATCTACGAGGGCACCAACGGCATCCAGGCCATGGACCTGGTGGGGCGCAAGCTGGCCCGCAATCGTGGCGCCTACCTGGCCCGCTTCGCCGCGGCCATGCGCGCCGACCTGGCGGAGGGGGGCGACGCCGAGATCGCCGATTTCCGCGATGCCGCCACCCGGGCCCTGGCGCGTCTGGAGGCGGTCGTCGACGGCCTGCTGGCGCGCGCCGGCGACAATCCCGACGAGCTGGGCGCCGCCGCCACCGATGTCCTGGAGCTGCTGGGCCTGGTGGCCTACGCCTGGATGTGGTGGAAGATGGCCCGGGCGGCGCGTCACGGCCTGGCCGCTGAGGGCGCCAGTGGCGAGGCCCTCTATCGCGCCAAGCTGGCGGTGGGTCGGTATTTCCTCTCCCGCCAGCTGCCCAAGACGCTGAGCCTGGAGGCGCGCATCCGCGGCGGCGCCGAACCGCTGATGAGCCTGACCGAGGAGGCCTTCTACCCGGTCGATTGATGCGGGACTTACCAGGAGCGTCCCTTGTGGGCCGGCTCTTTATCTGGCCTCTCCCGCCAGCTGCCCAAGACGCTAAGCCTGGAGGCGCGCATCCGCGGCGGCGCCGAGCCGCTGATGAGCCTGACCGAGGAGGCCTTCTACCCGGTCGATTGATCGGGCCCCTGGTGCGCCGCTCGGCGATGGCGGCCCAAGCGAGACACGCCGATGCCCCGCCTGGTGCGGGGCATCGGCGTGTTGGGTTCTGGGTTCAGGGAGAGGGGGCGGTATCGATACCGCGGGAAAACTCCCGGCGCCAGCGGGCCAGCAGGGCCTGGCGCTTGAGGTCGTCCAGGGTAGCCAGCAGGCTCGGCCCCAGCGGGATGGGGTGCAGCGCCTCACCGTGGGCATCGCGCAGGGCCTCGGCGGTGCCGGGGCCGCGCAGCGAGGGGTGCAGGGCCCCCAGCGGCGTGGCGTCGGCGATCACCCGCTGCCCCGGCTCGCCGATCAAAAAGTTCAGGAAGCGCCGGGCCTGCCGTGGGTGGGGGGCCTGCCGCGGGATCAGCGCCAGGCGCCGGGTGACCAGGGTGTAGTCGCTGGGAATCACCAGGGTGAGCGCCGGGTTCGCCGCCACGGTGGCGCTGGCATAGCTGCCCAGCAGGTTGTAGCCCAGCCAGTAGCGCCCCTCGTCGAGTCCCCTCAGCATCTCGCCGGTGGTGGTCGCCAGGACGCTTTGCGCCTCGCCCAAGGCCGCCACCAGGTCCCAGTAGCGGGGCGAGCGGCGCGCCTCCTCGATGGCATAGGAGTAGCCCGCCCCGCTGCGCCTCGGGTCATAGGTGACGACCCGGCCACGCAGGGCGTCGCCGTGACGCTCCAGCAGCTCGAGCAGGGCGGCGTGGCTGTCGGGGCGCCCGAAGCGCTCGATCAGTTCCCGGCGCACCACCATGACCACCGGCTCGAAGGTGAAGGCGAACAGCTCCTGGCGCCAGCGGGCCCAGCGCGGCCAGGCCGCGGCGGCGTCGCTCTCCAGGGCCTGCGCCTGACCGTCGTTGGCGAGGTGATACTGCCAGGGCATGGCCGAGGAGATCAGCAGGTCCGCCTCGTCCGGGGCCGCCAGGAAGCGCTGGTGCAGCGTCAGGGTATCGAGATTGCGGTAGGTGAGGGCGATCTCCGGGTGGCGGGCGTGGTAGGCCTCGAGGAGCGGGCGCATATAGGGCAGGTCCAGGGCGCCATGCACGACCAGGGCGTCGTGGGCCGGGCTCCCGGCCTCGGCCGGATAGTGGAGCGACTCCTCGGCGAGGGCGAAACGCCCCAGCAGGAGCAGCAGCAGGCAGGCCGTCGCGAGGGGCTTCATGGCGTGCCTCCCGGGAAGCGCAGGCCGATTCTCAGGCCCCGTCCCGCATCGCCATCCTCCATAAAGAGGCGCGCCTGGTGGCGGCGGGCGATACCGTCGACGATGGCCAGTCCCAGCCCCGACCCATCGCCGCCGCCGTCGCCGCCGCGATGGAAGGGGCGCAGCATCAGCAGGCGCTGCGCGGCAGGGATGCCCGGCCCGTCGTCTTCCACCTCCAGGGTCGGCGGGCTGGCATGGACCCTCAGGGTGATGCGCCGGGCGCCGTAGCGTCGGGCATTGTCGATCAGGTTGCTCAGCGCCTCCTCGAGTTGCCAGTCGATGCCCGAGATCATCACCGCCGTCTCCGGACTCTCCACGCCCAGGTCGATGCCCTCCCGGTGACAGCCGGTCCAGTGGTGGCGTACCGCCTCCCGGGCCAGGGGGACGAGGTCGAGGCGGACCCGCTCCGGGTGGTATTCGGGGTTGTTGAGTCGCGTCAGGGAGAGCAACTGGACGGCCAGGCGCGAGATGCGGTTGCCGCTGGCCCGGATCGCCTCCAGGGCCTCCCGCCAGCGCTCGGGGTCGTCCTGGCGCAGGGCCAGCTCGGCCCGCGCCGTCAAGCCGGCCAGGGGGGTGCGCAGCTGGTGGGAGGCATCGCCGATAAAGCGCTCCTGATTGGCGCGGACTCGGCGCATGCGCGCCAGCAGCTCGTTGAGCGTCTCCCGCAGCTCCGCCAGCTCCCGGGGCAGCGGCAGCTCCAGGGGCGCCAGGGTGCGCGGATCCCGGGCCTGAATCGCCCGGCGCAGGCGGGTCAGCGGCGCCAGGGCGGCGCGGATCGCCAGCAGCAGGATGGCCACCGCCAGGGCCGCCATGCCGAGGATATAGGCCAGGCTGGAGCGCAGCAGCTCCCCGGCCAGGCGTTCGCGCCCCTCGCGACTATGGGCGACCCGCACCTCGAAACGCTCGCCGCGGCGCCAGTCCTCGAGCCGCACACGGCCCACGCCCTGGCGAAGGGGCAGCTCCCCCCGCTGGATATCGCGATACAGCGGGCCGTCACCCTCGGGTGGCGGATCCCGGGGATCCCCGGGCAGGGGGGCGTTGCCGGTGATGAAGTTGTCCTCGGCGTCATAGAGGGCATAGAAGACCCGCTCCTCGGCATCGGTGGCCAGCATCTCGAGGGCCGCCGGCGGCAGATCGAGCCACAGGCGGTCGTCCAGCCACTGCACCTGCTCGGCGATCGCCAGGATGGCCGCCTCCAGCAGGCGGTCGTGGGCACGGTCGGCGGTGCGCCGGGCCTCGACCCAGGCCTGCAGGATCATTATCCCGCCCAGGGCCAGCAGCGGCAGCAGCAGCCAGGTCAGCAGGCGGCGGTAGAGGCTGTCGCGGCGAATCACCGGGCCTCCAGCAGGTAGCCGAGGCCGCGCACGGTGCGCACCGCGATCTCCTCGTGTGCGAGGCGCTTGCGCAGGCGATGCACATAGACCTCGATGGCATTGTCGCCCATGGCTTCTCCCTGGAAGGCCTCCTCGGCGAGGCGCGCCTTGTCCACCGGCTCGCCGGCATGGCGCAGCAGGCAGGCCAGCAGGCGCTGCTCCCGGGGCGGCAGCGCCAGCGTCTGCCCCGCCAGGGTGAAGCGCTGGGCCAGGGCGTCGAAGTGCAGCGGGCCCAGTTGCAGGACCTGGCCACGCTCCCGGCGGCGCAGCAGGGCGCGGACCCGGGCCTCCAGTTCGTCGAGGGCGAAGGGCTTGGCCAGGTAATCGTCGGCGCCCAGGTCGAGGCCGCGGACCCGGTCCTCCACCGCCCCGCGGGCGGTGAGGATCAGCACCGGGGTGTCGCCGTCATGGCGGCGCAGGGTGGCCAGCACCTCCAGCCCGCCGCAACCGGGCAGGTTGAGGTCGAGCAGGATCAGGTCCTGACCATGGTCCGCGGTGTCGAGGCGGGCACGGGCGGCGTTGCCATCCTCCAGCCGCTCGACCCGGTGTCCCTCCAGGCGCAGGGCATCGCCCAGGGTCTCCGCCAGCAGGGGGTCGTCTTCTATCAGCAGGAGTCTCATGGGGTCGCCTCCGCGTCGCCGGCGAGGGCCCGACAGGCCGTGGCCAGGGCCCGGCGCGCCGCCTGGGGAGCCAGCCGGCCGGCGGGGCCGGAGAGCGACAGCCACAGCGCCTCGGCGCCCAGCGGCTCGGGAAGCGCCTGGCAGATCATGGTGCCGCCGGGCAAGGCGAGGCGCGGGTCGTCCGGCGCGGGCAGCGGCCAGCGGCGCCCGGGACTGAGCTCATGGCGCAGTTCCTGATTCGGCAGCGCCACCAGGCGGCACTCGGCCTCGTCGCCGCGACTCGCCAGCAGGGCGGCGGTCTCGCCGGTGGTGGCGGCCAGCCGGTCCAGCGCGGGCTGGATGCGCGCCGCCAATTCCCGGGAAGGGGCATGACGCCGGGCCAGGCGCGCCGGGCTGGCCCCCAGGCGCCAGCGGCCATCGGCGTTGCGCTGGACATAGTCGAAGCGCTCTAGCGAGCCCAGCAGGCGCAGCAGGGTGCTCTTGTAGAAGCCGGTGACCTGGGCGAGTTCGGCCAGGCTCAGCGTCTCTCGGTCGGTGTCGAAGGCCTCGAGCGCCGTCAGCGCCCGCTCCACGGCCTCCACGCGATCCTGTGCCATGACGACGTCTCCGGGGCAAGGGGTGCAACTTTGGTCGTAAATTCACGGCGCGGCGTTGACCCCGTCGAAGGGGACGCCTAGCTTTCTGTTCTGAGGAATGAGGTTCTGCCTTACAGAATTGTAAGCTAGCCCGTTCGATTCGACAAGTGCCATCTCAGGCGCATCCAAGGGAGACCACAACAATGTCCAAGACCACGCCACTCAAGCTCTTCGCCATCGCCGCTCTCACCGTTAGCGCCGGGGCCGCCCAGGCCTTCGAGCCCCAGGGACGGGTCGAGTGCATCGCTCCCGCCGATCCCGGCGGCGGCTGGGACTTCACCTGCCGCAGCGTGGGCAATGTGCTGGAGGCGCTGGACCTGGTGCCGGCCAGCGTGCAGACCATCAACATGGCCGGTGCCGGCGGCGGCGTGGCCTTTGCGCATACCGTGAGCCGGCGGGCCGGCAACGAGCAGTTGCTGGTGGCGGCCTCCACCGCGACCACCACCCGCCTGGCCCAGGGGCAGTTTCCGGGCATGACCGCCGAGATGGTCAACTGGATCGGTGCCCTGGGGGCCGACTACGGGGTCATCGCCGTGGCCACGGACTCGGAATACGACGACCTGCCCGAGCTGATGGCCGCCATCGATGAGGACCCGCGCAGCGTCAAGTTCGCCGGGGGCAGTGCCAAGGGGGGCTGGGATCACCTCAAGGTGCTGATCGCCGCCCAGGCCGCCGGCGTCGATGAGCTGCCGCGCATTCCCTACCTGTCGTACAACAACGGCGGCGAGGCCATGACTCAGGTGGTGGGTGGCCATGTGGATGCCTTCACCGGGGATATCACCGAGGCCCAGGGCTTTCTGGAGTCCGGCGACCTGCGCGTGCTGGCGGTGCTCTCCGAGGAGCGACTGCCGGGGGAATTCGCCGATATTCCCACCGCCCGGGAGCAGGGCATCGATGCCCTCGGCCCCAACTGGCGTGGCTTCTACATGCCGGCGGAGATCTCCGCGGAGGCGCGGCAGTACTGGATCGATGCCATGGACACCCTCTACGCCAGCCAGGAGTGGCAGGACGTCATGACCAATAACGGCCTGATGCCCTTCCATATGAGTGCCGGCGAGTTCGAGCGCTTCGTGACCGAGCAGATCGACGATATCCAACAACTCTCCCAAGACATCGGGCTGATTCAGTGATGACCTTCAACGACCGCATCTTCGGGGTGCTGCTGATCGTCCTGGCCGTTGCCTACGGCTGGGGCGCCACCCAGTTTCCCGAACCGTTCGGCGGGGCCGAGGGCGTCGGCCCCGAGACCTTCCCCTACCTGCTGGCCGCGGTGCTCGGGGTGGCGAGCCTCTACCTGATCGTGCGCCCCGACCCGGATAACGCCTGGCCCTGGAGCCGCACCGGAATCGAGATGGTCATCGCCGTGCTGGTGCTGATCGTCTACACCGCGCTGCTGCAGCCGCTGGGCTTTATCCTCAGCACCCTGCTGGCGGTGGGCACCCTGTGCTGGCGCATGGGGGCCACGCCGATCCGGGCCTATGTCACCGGCGGCATCGCCGGGGTGGTGGTGTTCGTGATCTTCAATTATGCCCTCCACCTCGCCCTGCCGCTGGGCCTGCTCTCCTTCCTGGAGGTGAACTGATGGAAACCCTGGGCTATCTGATCGACGGCTTCGGCGTGGCCCTGGCGCCACACAACCTGATGTTCGCCCTGCTGGGGGCCTTCCTGGGGACCCTGATCGGCGCGCTGCCCGGGCTGGGCCCGGCCAACGGCGTGGCGATCCTGATCCCGCTGGCCTTTACCCTGGGGCTGGCTCCGGAGACGGCACTGATCATGCTGACCTCGGTCTATGCCGGGGCCATGTATGGCGGGCGGATTTCCTCCATCCTGCTCAATATTCCCGGCGACGAGCCGGCGATGATGACCTGCCTGGATGGTTACCCCATGGCCCAGCAGGGCAGGGCCGCCGAGGCGCTGGCGATCTCCGCCATCGCTTCCTTCATGGGCAGCCTGATCGCCACCGTGGGCCTGATCCTGCTGGCGCCGATCCTCGCCGACTTCGCCCTGACCTTCGGTCCCGCCGAGTACTTCGCGCTCTTCCTGCTGGCCTTCGCCACCCTCGGCGGCATCACCGGCAAGAACCCCGTCAAGACGGTGGTCGCGGCCTGCCTGGGGCTGATGATCGCCACCATGGGCATCGACAACACCGGGGTGCAGCGTTACACCTTCGGCGTGCTCGAGCTCTACGAGGGCGTCGACTTCATCATCGCCATCGTCGGGCTCTTCGCCATCTCCGAGCTGCTGTTCTTTATCGAGGAGAAGGCGGGGGGCGG
This sequence comes from Halomonas sp. NCCP-2165, assembly GCF_023708045.1. Taxonomy (NCBI): domain Bacteria; kingdom Pseudomonadati; phylum Pseudomonadota; class Gammaproteobacteria; order Oceanospirillales; family Halomonadaceae; genus Halomonas; species Halomonas sp. NCCP-2165. The sequence goes on along the minus strand of NZ_BRCY01000013.1, from coordinate 35,102 downwards.
CAAGGAGAAGATGGCCGTCAACAAGCTGTCGCTCTCCTGGGCGGAGATTCGCGGGATCATGCCCTCGAGCATCCGCGGCGGCGTGCTGGGCTTTATCGCCGGCGTGCTGCCGGGCGCGGGCGCCTCCCTGGGCAGCTTTATCGGCTATACCCTCGAGAAGAAGATGGTGGGCAGCAAGGGCTACTTCGGGAAGGGCGACCCGCGTGGCGTGGCCGGCCCCGAGGCCGGTAACAACGGCGCCTCCAGCGGTGCCCTGGTGCCCATGCTGACCCTGGGCGTGCCGGGCAGCGGCACCACCGCGGTGCTGCTGGCGCTGCTGATCTCGATGAACATCACCCCGGGGCCGCTGATGTTCACCCAGAACGCCGATATCGTCTGGGGTGTGATCGCCGCCCTGCTGATCGGCAACTTCCTGCTGCTGGTGCTGAATATCCCCCTGGTGGGAATCTTCGTCAGGCTGCTGTCGGTGCCGCCGAAGTACCTGTTGCCGATCGTCACCATGATCGCCTTCGTCGGCATCTACTCGATCAGCAACACCACCTTCGATCTCTACTTCATGGTGGCCTTCGGCGTCGCGGGTTATGTGCTGCGCAAGCTGGAGATTCCCCTGGTGCCGGTGATCCTCGGCCTGCTGCTGGGGCCGGAGATGGAGAAGAACCTGCGCCATGCCCTGGATATCTCCGGGGGCGACTGGGGCATCTTGTGGAACAGCGGCCTGGCCGTCGGCCTCTGGGTGTTCGCCGGCCTGGGCCTGATCCTGCCCTACCTGGTCGGTCCGCTGCTGCGCCGTCGCATGAAGGTCGCCACCGGTAGCGGCGGCCCCGAAGGGGACTGATAACGGAAGCAATATTCCGTCGCCTCGGGGGCATCGGCAGCGCCGATGCCCCCTTTTCTTGCCTGCTTCTCCGGCGTGGGTCGAGGTGCCCAGCCAATAGGCGCCACCATGGTGCAGGCCGCCATGGCGACGCCCTCCGTTGGTGCCGTGCCCCGCGGGAGGGCCCCTGCCGAGGCCCTGGTGTACGTCATCGTATACAAAATAACTATTTGTTTATCATTAATAAATTAGAGAATTTGCGTGCTCTGGTATGGGCCTTGCCTGGTGTGGGGTAACGCCACCAGCCAGGAAGCCTCGCCGATGCCGGCCCGCCTCGATCTCAGCGCCCCTTGCCCCGATTCGGGGCACCGTTTCGATGCCGGCCGCCGCTGGATGGCCTCGCTGGAGCTCGGCTTCGCGGCGCGCCAGGGGGCCACGCGGATGGTCGGGGCGCGTCACCAGGGCCCCCTGCGGGTCCAGCGTCCCTTCTATCCGGAGGGGCGGGGCGAGGCCTGCCATGTCTACCTGCTGCACCCTCCCGGTGGCCTGGTCAGCGGCGATGCCCTGACCATTCGGGCCCGAGTCGAGGCGGGGGCCCGGGCGCTGCTGACTACCCCGGCGGCCAACAAGCTCTACCGGGCCGACAGCCATGGCGTGGCCTGGCGGCAACATACCCAGCTCGAGGTGGCCGATGGCGGCGTCCTCGAATGGCTGCCCCAGGAGACGATCGCCTTCGATGGCTCCTGGGGCGAGCAGGCCACCAGGGTCGACCTCACCGGCAATGCCCGCTGCCTGGGCTGGGAAGTGCTGGCGCTGGGGCGTCCGGCGAGCCACCTGCCCTACGTCAGCGGGCGCATCGAGCAGCGCTTCGCCCTGCGCCGGGACGGTCGGCCGTTGTGGCTGGAGCGCCAGCCGCTGGACCCGAGGCATCCGCGCTTTCGCGGGCGCTGGGGGCAGGGCGGCGCCAGCGTCCAGGCGACCCTCTGGGCGGTGGGGCTCGACGACGAGGCGCGCGCCGTGGAGGCGCTGCGCGAGGCCCTGCCGGCCGCTCCTTGCTGGGCGGTGACGCTGCGCCACGGGGTGCTGCTGCTGCGCTACCTGGGCCAGGAGCGCAACGCGGCCTGGGCGCTCTGCGAGACCGCCTGGCGAGTGCTGCGGCCACGGCTTATCGGCCGCGAGGCGCATCCGCCACGCATCTGGTTTACCTGACACCTACCCGGAGAGGCCCATGGAACTCACCCCCAGAGACAAAGACAAGCTGATGCTCTTCCTGGCCGCCCAGTTGGCCGAGCGGCGCCGCGCCCGTGGCCTGAGGCTCAACTACCCCGAGGCGCTGGCGCTGATCAGTTTCGAGATCCTGGAAGGCGCCCGGGACGGGCGCACGGTGGCGGAGCTGATGAGCCATGGCCGCGAGATCCTCGGCCGCGACGAGGTCATGGAGGGGGTGGCCGAGATGGTGCAGGAGGTGCAGGTGGAGGCCACCTTCCCCGATGGCACCAAGCTGGTCACCGTCCACGACCCGATTGTGTAAGGAGTGTCCGATGATTCCTGGCGAATATCAGTTAAGGGATGCCGAGATCGCGCTCTGCGAGGGGCGCGAACGGCTCGCCGTCGAGGTGGCCAATAGCGGCGACCGGCCGATCCAGGTCGGCTCCCACTACCACTTCGCCGAGGCCAATCCGGCGCTGCTCTTCGATCGTGCCAAGGCGCGCGGCCACCGCCTGGACGTGGCCGCCGGCACGGCGATCCGCTTCGAGCCGGGGCAGACCCGGGAGGTGATCCTGATTCCCTTCGTCGGCCGCCGGCATATCTATGGTTTTCGCGGCGAGATCATGGGCGGGCTCTCTACCGCGCCCGACGCCGCGCGAAGGTCGTCTACCGCGCCCGACGCCGCGCGAAGGCCGCCTTTGGGTGATGCAGATCAAGGAGGGCAGTAATGACGTCTCCCACTACCATCAGCCGCCAGGCCTATGCGGAGATGTATGGCCCCACGGTGGGCGACCGGGTGCGCCTGGGCGATACCGAGCTGTGGATCGAGGTGGAGCGGGATGCCACCCACTACGGCGAGGAGGTGAAGTTCGGCGGCGGCAAGGTGATCCGCGACGGCATGGGCCAGAGCCAGCGCCATGACGCGGCCGTGATGGATACCGTGATCACCAATGCCCTGATCCTCGACTGGTGGGGCATCGTCAAGGCCGACGTGGGGCTGCGGGGCGGGCGTATCGCCGCCATCGGCAAGGCCGGCAATCCGGATACCCAGCCCGGCGTGGAGCTCGTGATCGGCCCGGGCACCGAGATCATCGCCGGCGAGGGCAAGATCCTCACCGCCGGCGGCATCGACGCCCATATCCACTTTATCTGCCCCCAGCAGGTGGAGGAGGCGCTGGCCAGCGGCATCACCACCATGCTGGGCGGCGGCACCGGCCCCGCCACCGGCTCGAATGCCACCACCTGCACGCCGGGGGAGTGGCACCTGGGCAAGATGCTCCAGGCCGTCGACGACCTGCCCATGAATATCGGCCTGCTCGGCAAGGGCAACGCCAGTCTGCCGGAGGCCCTGGCGGCGCAGCTCGAGGCCGGGGCCATGGGCCTCAAGCTTCACGAGGACTGGGGCACCACCCCGGCGTCGATCGATACCTGTCTGGCGGTGGCCGAGCAGTACGATGTGCAGATCGCCATCCACACCGACACCCTCAACGAGTCGGGCTTCGTGGAGGACACCCTGGCCGCCTTCAAGGGGCGCGGCATCCATACTTACCACACTGAGGGGGCCGGGGGCGGCCATGCGCCGGATATCCTCACCGCCTGCGCCAAGCCCTATGTGTTGCCGTCCTCCACCAATCCGACCCGCCCCTATACGGTCAACACCATCGACGAGCACCTGGACATGCTGATGGTGTGCCACCACCTGGACCCGAGCATCCCCGAGGACGTGGCCTTCGCCGACTCGCGGATCCGCCGCGAGACCATCGCCGCCGAGGATATCCTCCAGGACCTGGGGGTGATCTCGATGATCGCTTCCGACTCCCAGGCCATGGGGCGGGTCGGCGAGGTGGTGTGCCGCACCTGGCAGACCGCTCACAAGATGAAGGTGCAGCGGGGCCTGCTGCCGGAGGATCAGGCGCTTGGCGCCGACAACTTCCGCGCCCGGCGCTATATCGCCAAGACCACCATCAACCCGGCGATCACCCACGGCATCGCCCACGAGGTGGGCTCCATCGAGGTAGGCAAGCTCGCCGACCTGGTGCTCTGGAGCCCGGCCTTCTTCGGCGTCAAGCCGGCGCTGATCCTCAAGGGCGGCATGATCGCCATGGCCCCCATGGGCGACCCCAACGCCTCGATCCCCACGCCCCAGCCGGTGCACTACCGGTCGATGTTCGGCGCCCTGGGCCGCGCCGCCAGCCAGACCCGGGTCAGCTTCGTCAGCCAGGCGGCACTGGAGGGTGGCATCCGTGAGCGGTTGGGCCTGCAGAGCCGGCTGGTGGCCTGCCGCGATGTCAGAGGGGTCAGGAAGGGGGATATGAAGCTTAACGACGCCTGCCCGGAGCTTAGCGTCGATCCCCAGACCTACGAGGTGCGCTGCGATGGCGAACTCTTGACCTGCGAGCCGGCGACGGAATTGCCGCTGGCGCAGCGTTACCACCTGTTCTAGCGCGCCGAGGAGCCAAGAGAATCATGTTGAAACTGACCGAACGCCTGGGGCCCATCCCGGCGGACCAGGCCACCGATACCCTGACGCTGCCCTATGAGCGGCGGGTGCTGGGCCGCTTCAAGGCGGAAAGCGATAGCGGCCGCGCGCTGGGACTGTTCCTGGCGCGTGGGCCGGTGCTGCGCGATGGCGAGGGGCTACGCGCCGAGGGCGGCGAGATCGTGCGGGTAAGGGCGGCCGATGAGCCAGTGGTGACCGCCCGGGTCGCCGCCGGCCTGCCCCTGGCGCGCCTCGCTTACCACCTGGGTAACCGCCATGTGCAGCTGGCCCTGGGCGAGGACGCGCACTCTTCACAAGGCCAGGGGTACGTGCGCTTCCCGCCGGACCATGTGCTGGAGGCACTGGCCGAGCGGCTGGGCGCCAGCCTGGAGCGCCACGAGGCCCCCTTCGATCCGGAGCCCGGGGCTTACCAGCAACTGGATGGTCATTCCCATGCACCTGGGCATCACCACCAGGAGCATCGGCATCACCATGCTAACTGAGCCGGGGAGCGGGCAGGGCGACGACCTGGCGCTGCTGGGCCTGCTGCAGCTGGTCAGCCCGGCGCTGCCGATCGGCGCCTTCGCCTTCTCCCAGGGGCTGGAGAGCGCCTTCGAGCTGGGCTGGGTCAGCGACGAGGCGAGCCTCGGCGACTGGCTCGAGGGCGTGCTCGCCGATGGGCTGACCCGCTGCGAGCTGCCGGTGCTGGCGCGCCTTTATGCCGCCTGGGCCGAGGGCGATCACCAGGCGCTGGTGGCCTGGGACCGGTGGCTCGCCGCCAATCGCGAGACGGCGGAATTGGCCGCCGAGGATCACCGTCTGGGGGCGTCGCTGGCGCGGCTGCTGGGCAGCCTGGGGCAGTTACCCGATGAGCCGACGCTTCCGGCGGAGGCGGGCCATGTGACGGTCTTCGCCTGGGCGGCCCGGGGGCGCGGCATCGCCCCGCGCCAGGCGCTGCTCGGCTTCGCCTGGGCCTGGCTGGAGAACCAGCTGGCGGTGGCCTGCAAGGCGTTGCCCCTCGGCCATACCGCCGCCCAGCGACTCGTCGAACGGCTGCGCCCGGCCCTGATCCACGCGGTGGACGAAGCGCTCTCGCTGGGTGATGACGAGCTCGGCCCGGCGCTGCCCGGCCTGGCACTGGCCAGCGCCCTGCACGAGACCCAGTACTCGCGGCTGTTTCGAAGTTGACAGATAACCTGCCCGGGCCAGCTCGCTGCACTCACCACGCACGCGTCCGAAACCCTGGCACCTCGGCCGGTCTCCCGCGGTCGGAGAGACGGTACTTCCCTGTACCGACTCTCCTTGATCTTCATCCTTGAAGATCAACCGCGTCGCCTCGACCGAGTCGCCAGCGGCCGCGCGAAGTGGATTCGGCAGCGACTGGCCTGGCATCGCAAACCTGACGGCGCCGCCCTGGCGGCCAAGGAGAGATCGATATGACCCATTGTTTACGCGTTGGCGTCGGCGGCCCGGTGGGCTCCGGCAAGACGGCGCTGCTCAAGCAGCTCTGCCTGGCGCTGCGCGACCACTACGATATCGCCGTGGTCACCAACGATATCTATACCCGCGAGGACGCCGACTTCCTGCTCAGGCACGAGGCGCTGGCCGCGGATCGCATCCTCGGCGTGGAGACCGGCGGCTGTCCACACACCGCCATTCGCGAGGATGCCTCCATGAATCTCGCCGCCATCGACGAGCTGCAGGCGCGCCATCCGGGCCTGGAGTTGGTGCTGGTGGAGTCTGGCGGCGATAACCTCTCGGCCACCTTCAGCCCCGAGCTCTCGGACCTGACCCTCTATGTGATCGATGTCTCCGCCGGCGACAAGATCCCCCGCAAGGGCGGGCCGGGCATCACCAAGTCGGACCTGCTGATCATCAACAAGATCGATATCGCCGACCGGGTGCATGCCTCCCTGGAGGTGATGGAACGCGACTCCCGCAAGATGCGCGGCGAGCGCCCCTTCGTTTTCACCAACCTCTACGACGGCATCGGGCTGGAGACGATTATCGGCTTTCTCCTCGACCGGGGCATGCTCCCGGAGCGCCGGCCGCCGGAGCGCCGCCCAGAGTCCGCCTAAGACGTATGACCGACACAGCCCCCCCGGCAAGGAGATATGCCACCATGTTGAACGTTTCCCCCTCTCGCCGTGCCGCCCTGGTCGCCGCGCCCCTGTTGCTGTTGTTCGTCGGGTCGGCCCTGGCGCATCCGGGCCATGATCATGCCCATGGCGGCGGCTTCGTCGCCGGCCTGGCCCATCCCCTGCTGGGCCCCGACCACCTGCTGGCCATGCTCGCCGTGGGGCTGTGGAGCCGGCATCAGCCTGGCGGGGGCCTTATGCCCCTGCTGGCCGTGGCCGGCATGCTGCTGGGGGCGGGCCTGGCCTGGTCCGGCATCGCCCTGCCCGGAGTGGAGCTCGGCATCGCCCTGAGCCTGCTGCTGGCGGGCGTGCTGGTCGCCGCCCTGGTGCGCCTGCCGAGCCTCGTCGGTGCCGGGGTGATCCTGCTCTTTATGCTCTTCCATGGCCATGCCCATGGTAGCGAGATGCCGCTTGGCGCTTCCCTGATCGCCTATCTCGTCGGCTTTACCCTGGCAACCCTGGCGATCACCTTAGCCGGGCGCCTGGCGGGGGGCTGGCTGATGGCCCGCGATAACCGGATTCTGCGTGGGCTGGGCGTCGCCCTGGCCGGCGTTGGGGCGCTATTCGTCGTCGGTTAAGCGCTATCTGCACCCAGGCGTCGCGCGCCCGGCCTTGGCCGGGCGCGCTGCGTTTCGGCTCGGAAGCGGCTATGCTGGCGCCGCGGCAGTGAGTCGCAGTCGTTGGGTAGGGAGACCGGAATGGAAAAGCGGAGGCGGCCTATGTGGCCCTGGGTACTGGGGGCAATCCTGCTGGCCTGGATGGCCATGGGGGTCTGGCAGAGCGTCAAGCCGCTGCCGGAGGGCATCGGTCGGGCCTGGCCGGAGCGTGGCGTCGAGGAGGTCCGCTTCCTGGCGGATCGCACCTGGTATGACGCCGAGGGACGGCGCCATCAGGAGCAGGCGATCTTCGACGAGGTGCTGGCGATGATCCGTCAGGCCCGGCGCTTGGTGGTGGTGGACATGTTCCTGTTCAATGATTTCGCCGGCGAGGCCGCGGGGGCGGGGTTTCGGCCGCTCTCCAGCGAGTTGAGCCAGGTCCTGCTGGCGCAGAAGCGTCGCTATCCCGAGCTCGAGGCGGTGGTGATCACCGACCCGCTGAATACCCTCTACGGGGGCCTGGCCCTCGAGCACCTGGAGGCGCTGCGCGGGGCAGGCATTCGGGTGGTGGAGACCGAGCTGACCCGGCTGCGGGCCTCCAATCCGCTGTGGTCCGGAGGCTGGCACCTGGGGCCCCGCTGGTTCGGCAACAGCATTGAGGCGGGCTGGCTGCCCAATGCCATGGGCCCTGGCCGTGTCACCCTGCGCAGCTACCTGAGCCTGCTCAACTTCAATGCCAACCATCGCAAGACCCTGGTGGTGGACAGCGGCGATGACTGGCTGGGGTTGGTGACCTCCGCCAACCCCCATGATGCCAGCAGCCGGCACGGCAACGTGGCCCTGCGCTTCCGCGGCCCGGCGGCGCTGGATCTGTTGGCCAGCGAGCGGGTGGTGGCGGCCTGGAGCGGGGTGAGCCTGCCCCAACCGGCGCCGGTCGCCGAGCCGGCGTCGGCACTGGGCCTGCAGCTGTTGACCGAAGGCGCGATCGGTGACGCCCTCCTGGCCACCATCGCCGCCGCCGAGGCGGGGGATCGCCTCGATCTGGCGGTCTTCTATCTCGCCCACCGCGGGGTGATCGAGGCCCTCGCGGCGGCCCAGGCGCGAGGGGTGAGGGTGCGGGTACTGCTGGACCCCAACCGGGACGCCTTCGGCTTCGCCAAGAACGGCATTCCCAACCGGCCGGTGGCCCAGGAGCTGGCCGCGGCCGGGGTCGCGGTGCGCTGGTGCCTGACCCGCGGCGAGCAGTGCCACAGCAAGCTGCTGCTGCATCGCCCCGCCGACGCGGGGGAGGCGACGCTGATCCTCGGCTCGGCCAACTTTACCCGCCGCAACCTGGATAACCTCAACCTGGAGACCAGCGTGCGCCTGACGGGGGCGCCGGAGGCCCCGGCCCTGGCGGAGGCCGCCGCCTTCTTCGAGGCGCGCTGGGACAATGGTCCGCAGCGACGCACCAGCCAGGCCCTCAACGGCGAGGATCGGGTCGGTCTCTGGGGCTATTGGCGCTACCGGCTGATGGAGGCCACCGGGTTATCCACTTTCTAGCCTTCGCAAAAGACAACGCCCCGCTACAAGCGGGGCGTCATCGAGTGTTCGAAGCCGTCGAGCAGACCGTTAATGCTTAGCTAAGGCTTTGAAAAATTAAGCTTAAATGGTGCGGATGGGGAGACTTGAACTCCCACGCCCGAAGGCACCAGAACCTAAATCTGGCGTGTCTACCAATTCCACCACATCCGCAGGGTGAACGCAGTCGGATGACTCGTCGACAGGGCCCCATATTCTAGGTGAATAGTGCCTCAAGTCAAGGCGTTATTGGCCTCGCCGGGCAGCCGCAGATGCGCCGCGGCGGCACTCGCCAGGGCCTGGGGCGAGCCTTCCCCCAGGGGCGGTACCACCCCCAGGCAGGGCTCGGGCAGGTGACGGCGCAGGCAGGCCAGGTTGGCGGCCTGCTCCTGCATCTCGGCATCGATGCCGTTGGCCACCCAGCCGGCCAGGGTCAGGCCGTCGGCGCGGATCGCCTCGGCGCTGAGTCGGGCATGATTGATGGCGCCCAGCTTGAGACCCACCACCAGGATCACCGGCAGCGCCAGGCGCGAGGCCAGGCCGGCCAGGTCTTCCCGGTCGTTGAGGGGCACCCGCCAGCCGCCGGCGCCCTCCACCAGGATCAGGTCCCGGGGCAGGGCCAACGGCGGGGCCAGGCACTCCGCCAGCCCGGCCAGGGTCAGGGACTCGCCGGCGCGCTCGGCGGCCAGGTGGGGGGCGATGGCCGGGGCATAGGCGTGGGGGTTGATGCCCGCATAGTCCATGGCCGGGGCGCTGACCGCCTGCAGGGCCAGGGCGTCGGCGTTGCGCAGGCCCTGTGGCGTCGTCTCGCAGCCGGAGGCCACCGGCTTGAGGCCCAGGGTGGTGAGGCCGGCGGCCTGGGCCCGGGCCAGCAGGCCGGTGGCCACCAGGGTCTTGCCGGCGTCGGTGTCGGTTCCGGTAACAAAATAAGCACGCATTTTTGACTCACCTATCGAGCGTCGGCCCCGGGGCCGACTTATCTATCGAGAATTAGGGTCAGGCGCTGGTAGCTGACCGGCAGGCCGGCGGGTTCGCGCAGGGCCTCGAAGCGGGCCTCGGCCCGCTCCAGGTCGGCACGGCCCAGTCGCGGCGCGCCGTCCTCCGGGGCCACCTGGGCGCCGACGCCCTTGATGGAGGCCATCACCGCGGCCAGGTCCGGGTAGAAGAAGCGTTCCCGGGCGCGCTCCAGGCGCACCCGGGCGAAGCCCGCCCGCCGCGCCGCCGCCTCCAGGCGCCCGGCATCGACGAAGTCGAGCAGGGCAGCCGGGCGGCCGGGCCGTGACCAGGCCTGGGCGACCTCGGCCAGGGTGCCCGGGCCCAGGGTATTGATCAGGGCGCGGCCGCCGGGACGCAAGACGCGACGCGCCTCGACGAGCACCGCCTCGAGGTCGGGGCACCACTGGATCGCCAGGTTGGAGAAGAGCAGGTCCAGGTGTTGGTCGGCCAGCGGCAGGGCGGCGGCGTCGCCGCGTACCCAGGCGATGGTCTCGGGATGGTGGCGGCGGGCCTCGTCGAGCATGGCCGCGGCCAGGTCGAGGCCGATCACCCGGGCCGCGGGGTAGTGGCGCGCCAGGCGGGCGCTCCACTGGCCGGGGCCGCAGCCCAGGTCGAGGAGGGTCTCGGCGCGCTCCGGCAGATGGGCCCAGAGGCGCTCGCCGAGGGCGGCCTGGGCCGCGGCGCGCCGGCAATAGTGGGGGGCGGCGCGGCCGAAGGCCCGGGCGACGCGGCGGCGCCAGGCGCGATCGTCCGTGGCCGTGAGTTCGCTGGCCGCAGGCATCGGCATGCTCATGGGCCCACCTCCAACGCCAGGGATTCCAGGTGGCGCGCCAGGGCCGCCGGTTGGCTGAGTTGGGGGCAGTGGCCGGCTCCCTCGAGCACCCGCTCCTCCGGCCGCGGGGCCGGCAGCAGGGGGTCTCGGGCGCCGCGCAGTCGCCGGATGGGGCAGGGCGGGGCGTCGAGCGTCGCGCCGATATCCAGGTCAGCCAGTTGCTCCAGGCCGGCCGCCAGGGTGGCGTCGTCGGCGGGCGGGACGCTCCCCAGCAGGGCGCGCAGTTCGCCGAGGGCCTGGCGCGGGGCCGGCTCGCCGCTTAGCTGGTGGCGCAGGAAATGCCGCCAGGTGGCCTGCGGGTCTCGGTCGAAGGCGCGACGAAAATCGCCCAGCGCGTCGGGAGAAACCGGGCCGTCGGTAAAGCGCGTGGCGCAGCCCAGCAGCACCAGGCCCCGGGGCGGGGGCAGTCGCTCCAGCAGGCTGGCGGCGAGCAGGCCGCCCAGGGACCAGCCCACCCAGAGCGCTTCGCCGGGCAGGCTCGGGGCCATGGCCGCGGCGAGGGCGTCGAGGCAGGCGGGGCTGGCCAGGGCCGGCGCCTGGCCATGGCCGGGCCAGTCCGGCGTCGAGAGCGTCACGCCCGCCGACCAGTGGGGCGCCAGGGGGCGCCAGATGCGCGCATCGCAGCCCCAGCCGGAGAGCAGTACCAGATGGCTCACGGCAGCGGCTCCGGGTCGGCGGCGAGCAGCTCGGCGAGGCGTTCCAGCAGCTCGTCGATATCGGCCCGGCGGTGGCCGCCGGAGAGGGTGATGCGCAGCCGCCCCTGGCCCTGGGGCACGGTGGGGGGACGGATGGCCCCGACCATGAAGCCCGCCTCGCGCAGCGCCAGGCTCCAGCGCATTACCCGGGCGCTATCGCCGAGCAGCAGGGGCTGGATGGGCGTCGGCGAGGGCAGCAGCGGCAGCCCCAGCGCCTTGGCGCGGGCGCGGAAGTGGTCGAGGTGCTCGTGCAGTCGCCGCCGGCGTTCCGGCTCCGTCTCGAGGAGATCCAGGGCGCGCAGGGTGGCCATGGCCACGCCGGGGGGCTGGGCGGTGGTATAGATATAGGGGCGAGCGAACTGGATCAGGGTATCGATCAGGAGGTCGTCGCCGGCGACGAAGGCACCGGCGGTGCCCAGGGCCTTGCCGAGGGTGCCCACCAGTACCGGCACTCGCTCGGTAGCGAAGCGCCGCCCCACGCAGCCATCGCCGTGCTCGCCCAGCACGCCCAGGCCGTGGGCGTCGTCGATCATCAGCCAGGCGTCGTGACGGGCGCAGGTCGAGGCCAGGCCGTCGATATCCGCCACGTCGCCGTCCATGCTGAAGACCCCGTCGCTGATCACCAGGCGCGGCCCGTCCTCCGTGGCTCGCCCGAGGAGGCGCTCCAGGTCGGCCAGATCGCCGTGGTGGTAGCGCCGGCTGCGGGCCCCGGCGAGTCGTGCGCCATCGAGCAGGGAGGCGTGGTTGAGGCGGTCCTGAAAGAGATGAGTCTGGCGGTCGCAGAGCGCCTGGAGGGTGCCGAAATTGGCCATGTAGCCGGTGGAGAAGAGCAGCGCCCGCGGGCGGCCGGTCAGCTCGGCCAGGCGCTCCTCCAGCAACTGATGGGGCAGCAGATGACCACTGACCAGGTGTGAGGCGCCGGCGCCGGCGCCGAAGCGCCGCGTCCCCTCGGCCTGGGCCTCGGCCAGTCGCGGGTCCCGGGCCAGGCCCAGGTAGTCGTTGCTGGCGAAGTCCCGCACCCGGCTGCCCGGGGCCGGCGTCATGGTCAGGCGGGTGCGCCACAGCCCGGCCTCGCGTTGGCTGGCGAGGCGGGCCGAGAGTCGTTGCCGCCAGGTCATCAGGCCACCGTGGCGTCGTAGTAGAGGCCGGCGCTGGCCTGGCGACGCATGGCGTCTTCCAGGGCCGCGGCCTGGTGGGTGTCGTCGGCGCAGGCCTCGCGGCGCTCCGGGTGCAGGCCGAGGCGCTCGAAGAGGCGCTTGTCCCGCGCCGCCTCGGGATTCTCGGTGGTCAGCAGGCGCTCGCCGTAGAAGATCGAGTTGGCGCCGGCCAGGAAGGCCAGGGCCTGGGTGCTGTCGTCCATCTGTTCGCGTCCGGCGGAGAGTCGTACATGACTGCGTGGCATCAGGATACGCGCCACGGCGATGGCGCGCACGAATTCGATGGGGTCCAGGTCGTCGACGCCTTCCAGGGGGGTGCCCGGCACCTTGACCAGCATATTGATCGGCACCGACTCCGGGTGGGGGGTGAGGCGAGCCAGCTGCTGCAGCAGGGCGGCGCGGTCGCGGCCCGATTCGCCCATGCCGAGGATGCCGCCGGAACAGATCTTCATGCCGGCATCGCGAACATGCCCCAGGGTCTCCAGGCGGTCGGCATAGCTTCTGGTGGTGATGATCTCGCCGTAGTACTCCGGGGAGGTGTCCAGGTTGTGGTTGTAGTAGTCGAGACCGGCCTCGGCCAGGCGCCGTGCCTGGGCGTCATTCACCATGCCCAGGGTCATGCAGGTCTCCAGGCCCAGGTCCTTGACCCGCTTGACCATCTCCAGCACCACCTCGAGGTCCTTCTCCCGCGGGCTGCGCCAGGCGGCGCCCATGCAGAAGCGGCTGGCGCCGGCGGCCTTGGCGGCCTCGGCCTGGGCCACCACCTTCTCGATCTCCAGCAGCTTCTCCTTGTCCAGCCCGGTGGTGTAGTGCCCCGACTGGGGGCAGTACTTGCAGTCCTCGGGGCAGGCGCCGGTCTTGATCGACAGCAGGGTAGAGACCTGCACCGCATTGGCATCGAAGTGGGCGCGATGTACCTGCTGGGCCTGGAACAGCAGGTCATTGAAGGGCAGGGCGAAGAGCGCCTCGATCTCCTCCACCGTCCAGTCGTGGCGGGGTGGGGTGGGGCTGGCTAGAGTCATGGGTAGGGCTCGCGGCTGACTTGGTTAACTATATGAATCACTTTAGGTTGACCACGATGATAGGGCGTGGTCACGCCTTGTCAACTTCGATCGTGCATTGGGTTGACCATGCCCTGCGTCGGGCCCTGCCGGGGCGCTGCGCCTTCTGCCTGGGCCCCGCCGAGCGCCAGGCGCCCTGGTGTCATGACTGCCTGCTGGCCCTGCCCTGGAACCTGCCGGCCTGTCCCCGCTGCGGCGAGCCCCAGGCGGGGCAGGGGCTCGGCAGGCCCTGCGGCGCCTGTGTGAGGCGTCCCCCGGCCTTCGACCGGACCCGGGCGCCGCTGCGCTACGCGGGGGCGGTCGAGGGGCTGGTGCGGGCCTTCAAGTTCCATGCCTCGCCGCGAGCCGGCAGCGTGCTGCTGGAGCTCTTCCTGCGCGATCTGACGCTGCCCCCGGTGGCGGCGCTGGTGGCCGTGCCGCTGCATGATCGGCGGGCGCGACGGCGCGGCTTCGACCAGGCGGACTGGCTGGCCCGGCGCCTGGCGCGTCGCCTGGAGCTGCCGTTGATCGAGGCCCGACGTGTGCGCGACACCCCGAGCCAGCGCGGCCTCGACCGCCCGGCCCGACGCGCCAACCTGCGTCGGGCCTTCCGCATCGACTCGGCGCTACCGGCGCGGGTCGCCCTGGTCGATGACGTCATGACCACCGGGGCCACCCTGGAGGCCCTGGCGCTGGCCTGTCGACGGGCCGGGGCCGAGACGGTCGAGGCCTGGGCCATGGCGCGCACGCCCCTGGAATAAGCCGCGGGCGCTCCTGGAATAAGCCGCGGGCGCTCCTGGAATAAGCTGCGATTGACGGTCCCGGGACTGCTATGATGCCCACTGTCGATCTTCGCAACGCACCAGCAAAGGACGCGCCATGACTCCGGATCCACACCCCTTCGAATCCCTCTCTCCGGCCCGGGTGGTCGAGGCGGTGGAGTCCCTGGGCTTCTGGCTGCCCGGCGAGCCCTTCGCGCTGAACAGCTACGAGAACCGGGTCTTCCAGCTGCATGACGAGGAGCGGCGCCGCTGGGTGGTCAAGTTCTACCGTCCCCAGCGCTGGACGGACGAGGCGATCCTGGAGGAGCATGACTTCCTCACCGAGCTGTTGGCCGCGGAGGTGCCGGTGGCCGCGCCCTGGCGGGATGCCCGGGGCGTCAGCCTGCACCGCCATCAGGGCTTCCGCTTCGCGCTCTTCCCGCAGCTGCCGGGGGGCGCCCCGGAACTCGACAATCCGGACCATCTGTTCGCCCTGGGAGAGCTGATCGGCCGCCTGCATGCGGTGGGCGGGCGCGGCGAGTTCGTCCATCGCCGGCGCCTCGAGCCCGGTCCCCTGGCCGAGGAGAGCCGCGCCATCGTGCTGGCCGGGCCCTGGCTCAATGCCCGCCAGCGGCGCGCCTACGAGCGCATCAGCGGCGAGCTGGCGGCGGCCATCCTCGAGCAGGCCTGGCCCGGGGCCTCGATGATTCGCGCCCATGGGGACTGCCACCTGGGCAATATGCTCGGCCGCGACGGCGACTTCGCCCTGGTCGACTTCGACGACTGCCTGATGGCGCCGGCGGTGCAGGACCTCTGGATGCTGCTCAGCGCCCAGCATGAGCAGGAGTGGCAGATGCAGCTCTCGGAGTTGCTCGAAGGCTATGAGCAGGCCTGCGATTTCGATCGCCGCCAGCTGCGCTGGATCGAGGCGCTGCGTGGCCTGCGGCTGATGCGCCACAGCGCCTGGCTGGTGGCGCGCTGGGAAGATCCGGCCTTCCCGCGGGTCTTTCCCTGGGTCGCCGAGTCGGGCTACTGGGACCAGCATATCCGCGACCTGGAGCAGCAGTGCCTGGCCTTGACGAACCAGCCGCGCTGGCTGGCGGGTCCCGGTTGAGGTCGGAGGCCGCCATCCGACGCGAGAGGCCCCGCCATTGGCGGGGCCTCTTCGTTGCGACGAGCGCAGGCGTGACGCGGCGGCGTCAGGGGGTGTCAGGGGCGTCGCCGCCGCTCGCCTGACGGCGCTCCTCGTTGATCCGCGCCGAGGGGTTGTCCTTGGGTTCGAGGGTCAGGTCATGGCCCAGGCGCATGATAAAGGCGCGGGAGGGCACCAGGCGCGCCTCGTGGCACTCGGCATCGACGCAGGCATCCAGGCCGAAGCGGCCGTCGGCATCGTAGGCGGTGGCGGACATCTCGCCGCTGAAGATCTCGCTCTCGCCGCCATCGGTGGCGATGCAGGTCAGGGTCTTGGCCGAGACGCGCAGCCGGCTGCTATCCAGCAGGCCATCGGCGGTGATCAGGCAGTGGGAAGGCAGGGCAATATCGCCGGCGGCGTTGGCCACCGGGCGCAGCAGCATATCGCCGCGGCGCGGCGCCTCGGGAGTAAAGGCCGTGGACTCGATCACGGCGACTTCGATGATCGCCTCGTTGGGGAGATGCAGGGGCTCGGCCTGGGCCATCCCGGTACTCAGCAGCAGGGAGGCCGACAGGCCGGTGAGCAGGGAGGTGAGCCGAAGGGTGCGTTGTGCCATGGCGGGACTCTTGATCAATAGCTGACGATAGCGGGCGATAACGGCCGAGCAGCGTGTTGCTAGGCCCCCATGCTAGCACAGCCGGGAGCGCTTCCGCCGGGCCCGCGTGACATTATGCCACGTTGCCGTGGCGCGGCTCGGCGCCGTGGGCCGATGGCGCATCAGGACCTGCGAGACGGGCGCCCATGCGCTAGAATCGCCCCTTTGCCCGGATATGATGCGAGACTCGCCGTGCGTGACTCGCCGTAATCGAGACGCTGGCAGGCATACCCGGGCAAGGATTTGATTGTACAAGACATGTACCAGCTGCAATAATTTGTAGCAATTTATTCGACAAGTGGGCCACACCATGACCGAAGCACTCGCCGAACACTATCGCCAGATCATCCTGGGCCTCGGGGAAGACCCCGAGCGGGAAGGGCTGCGCGACACCCCCAAGCGTGCCGCCAAGGCGATGCAGTTCCTGACCCGGGGCTACGAGCAGTCCCTGGAGACCCTGGTCAACGGTGCCGTCTTCGAGTCCGAGACCGATGAGATGGTGCTGATCAAGGACATCGAGCTCTATTCCCTGTGCGAGCACCATCTGCTGCCCTTTATCGGCAAGTGCCATATCGCCTACCTGCCCAGCGGCAGGGTGCTGGGGCTCTCCAAGTTCGCGCGCATCGTCGATATGTATGCCCGGCGCATGCAGATCCAGGAGAACCTGACGCGCCAGATTGCCGAGGCGGTGCAGCAGGTGACCCAGGCGCGTGGCGTGGCCGTGGTGATCGAGGCCAAGCATATGTGCATGATGATGCGCGGCGTGGAGAAGCAGAATTCGAGCATGACCAGCTCGGTGATGCTGGGCGCCTTCCGTGAGAATGCCCCGACCCGTCAGGAATTCCTGACCCTGATCAACGGTCGCTAAGCCGGAGCCTTGCCATGCCCATGCACTCCCTGAATGATCAGCACCTCGATCATGATCTGGCCACCATCCGCATCAAGAACCTGCGGCTGCGCACCTATATCGGCATCAAGGAAGAGGAGATCGCCAACCGCCAGGACGTGGTGATCAATGCGGTGATTCGCTATCGGGCCGCCCGGGCGGTGCAGTTCAACCATATCGATCAGGCTCTCAACTACCGCACCATCACCAAGCATGTGATCGCCCATGTGGAGGAGAATCGTTTCCTGCTGCTGGAGCGCATGACCCGCGAGGTGCTGGATATCATCATGTCCTATGATCAGGTGCTGACGGCCCAGGTGGAGATCGACAAGCCCCATGCGCTGCGCTTCGCCGATTCCGTCTCCATTACTCTCTCCGACTCTCGGGAGCTTCCTGCCCGCCGTCCCGAGTAGCGTGATCGAATCGGCGCCTTTCGGGGTTGGTGCCAGGGCCGATTCGTCTTAGCATGGGGGGAGAAGCCCCTATCCAAGGAGACTCGCCTTGAATGGCGACATCATTGCCTTCGACGACGCGACCCAAGAGGGCGAGATCGCGGCCAGTGACGGCCGCCACTACCTCTTCGACCTGAGTGGCTGGCGAGGCAGGGGCCTGCCCGCCGCCGGCCAGGAAGTAACCTTTACCCCCCGTGATGGGCAAGCGGTGCAGGTGATCCTGCGTCCCGCGCCTCAGTTGCGTGCCCGAGCCGCCCAGCGAGAGGAGGGGGCGGGGCGCCCCCGCTATTCCGGCTGGAGCCTGGGCGGTCTGCTGCTGGCCTTTCTCTCCCTGTTTCTCGACGGACAGGTGCCACTGCTGGCCGCCGCCGCGGCGGCCTGTGCCTGGTGGGGCCTGCGCCAGGTCCAGCGCGATCCGGTCCGCTATCGGGGCCGGCTGTTCAGCTGGCTGGCGATTGCCCTGGCACTGCTGGTGGCGGTGCTGGGCGCCCTGGTCGCCCCCTCTGCGGCGGTGCCGGTAAGCTAGGCGCCGCCGGAATCCCCTTTTCTCTCGGCGGCCTGGGTCGCCGGCTTCCCGGGAAGGAGCAAACACGATGCAATCCCTGCAAGAGAGTACCCTCTATCGACCCTTCGCCTATATCGACGGCAGCTGGGTGGCCGCCGACAGTGGCGAGCAGATCGCCGTGACCAACCCGGCCACCGGCGAGCAGATCGGTCAGGTACCCCGCCTGGGGCGCGGCGAGACCGAACGCGCCATCGAGGCCGCCGAGGCGGCCTTTCCCGCCTGGCGGGCCCTGACCGCCCTGGAGCGTGCCGATATCCTGATGAAGTGGCACGACCTGATGCTGGAGCATCAGGACGAGCTGGCCTGGATCATGACCCTGGAGCAGGGCAAGCCCCTGGCCGAGGCCGCCGGCGAGATCGCCTATGCCGCCAGCTTCCTGCGCTGGTTCGCCGAGCAGGCGCGGCGGGTCTCCGGCGAGACCCTGCCCGCCGCCAAGCCCAATCAGCGTATCCTGGTGACCAAGCAGCCGGTGGGGGTGGTGGGGGCCATTACCCCCTGGAACTTCCCCGCCGCCATGATCACCCGCAAGGCCGGTGCCGCCCTGGGGGCGGGCTGCCCCATCGTCATCAAGCCGGCCAGCCAGACGCCTTTCTCGGCCACGGCCCTGGCGCTGCTGGCGGAGTGGGCCGGGGTGCCCCGGGGCGTCTTCAACGTGGTGCCGGGCAAGGCCAGCGAGATCGCCGCGGCCCTGACCGACTCCCCGGCGGTGCGCAAGATCACCTTCACCGGCTCCACCGAGGTGGGACGCACCCTGATGGCCCAGGCCTCCCGGCATATCCAGAAACTCTCCCTGGAGCTGGGTGGCAATGCGCCCTTTATCGTCTTCGAGGATGCCGACCTGGATGCCGCCGTCGAGGGCGCCATGGCCGCCAAGTTCCGCAACGCCGGCCAGACCTGCGTCTGCACCAACCGCTTCCTGGTCCAGACCAGCGTGATCAACGCCTTCTGCGAGAAGCTGGCGGCGGCCATGAACAGCGAGCTCAGGGTGGGTGACGGCACCGAGGAGGGCGTCAATATCGGGCCGCTGATCGATGACAAGGCGGTGGCCAAGGTCTCCGAGCATGTCCACGATGCCGTGGACAAGGGCGCCGAGCTGCTGCTGGGGGGCAACCCCCACCCGCTGGGCGGCAACTTCTTCACCCCGACCCTGATCAACTTCGCCAGTGCCGAGATGACGGTGGCCAGCGAGGAGACCTTCGGGCCCCTGGCGGCGGTCTTCCCCTTCGAAGACGAGGAGGACGCCGTGGCCCAGGCCAATGACACCGAGTATGGCCTGGCGGCCTACTTCTACTCCCGGGACCTGAGCCGGGTGTGGCGGATCGCCGAGGCCCTGGAATACGGCATGGTGGGCATCAATACCGGGCTGATCTCCAATGCCGCGGCGCCCTTCGGCGGGGTCAAGGCCTCCGGCCTGGGTCGCGAGGGCGGCCATCAGGGCATGGAGGAGTTCCTGGAGACCAAGTACCTGTGCATGGAGCTGGAGTAACTCCCTAGTCACTTGATATTTCAGAAACGCAGCAGGCCCCCACTCGGGGGCCTGCTGCGTTTCAGGGCATAAAAAACCCCGCCGGCGAACCGGCGGGGTCGATCAGGCGGGTTGCCCGGGTCGGCTTACATCATGCCGCCCATGCCACCCATGCCACCCATGTCCGGAGCGGCGGCTTCTTTCTCTTCCGGATCATCGGCCACCATGCACTCGGTGGTGATCATCAGGCCAGCCACGGAACCGGCGGACTGCAGGGCAGAGCGGGTCACCTTGGCCGGATCCAGGACGCCCATCTCGAAGAGGTCGCCGAATTCACCGGTCTGGGCGTTGTAACCGAAGTTACCCTCGCCGTCCTTGACGCGGTTGATGACCACGGAGGCCTCTTCGCCGGCGTTGGTGACGATCTGACGCAGCGGGGCTTCCATGGCGCGCAGGGCCAGGGTGATACCGTGGGTCTGGTCGTCGTTGTCACCGGTCAGGCCGGCCACCTTGGTCAGCACGCGCACCAGGGCGGTACCGCCACCAGGCACCACGCCTTCCTCGACGGCGGCACGGGTGGAGTGCAGGGCGTCTTCGACGCGAGCCTTCTTCTCCTTCATCTCCACTTCGGTGGCGGCACCGACGCGGATCACGGCGACACCACCGGCCAGCTTGGCGACGCGCTCCTGGAGCTTCTCACGATCGTAGTCGGAGGAGGTCTCCTCGATCTGGGCGCGGATCTGGTTGACGCGGGCTTCGATATCGCCCTCGGCACCGGCGCCATCGATGATGGTGGTGTTCTCCTTGGACATGGTCACGCGCTTGGCGCTGCCCAGGTGGTCCAGGGTGGCCTGCTCGAGGTTCAGGCCCACTTCCTCGGAGATCACGGTGCCGTTGGTCAGGATGGCGATATCCTGCAGCATGGCCTTGCGACGATCGCCGAAGCCCGGCGCCTTGGCGGCGGCGACCTTGACGATGCCGCGCATGGTGTTGACCACCAGGGTGGCCAGGGCCTCGCCTTCGATGTCCTCGGCGATGATCACCAGCGGCTTGCCGGCCTTGGCGACGGCTTCCAGCACCGGCAGCAGTTCGCGGATGTTGGAGATCTTCTTGTCCACCAGCAGCAGGAAGGGATCTTCCAGCTCGACGGCCATGGTGTCCTGGTTGGTGACGAAGTACGGGGAGAGGTAGCCGCGATCGAACTGCATGCCCTCGACGACTTCCAGCTCGTCTTCGAAGCCACGGCCCTCGTCGACGGTGATCACGCCTTCCTTGCCGACCTTCTCCATGGCCTCGGCGATGATCTCGCCGATGCGTGCGTCGCCGTTGGCGGAGATGGTGCCGACCTGGGCGATCGCCTTGGAGTCGGTGCAGGGCACGGCCAGGGCCTGGATCTCCTTGACCGCGGCGATCACGGCCTTGTCGATGCCGCGCTTGAGGTCCATCGGGTTCATGCCGGCGGTCACGCCCTTGAGGCCTTCATTGACGATGGCCTGAGCCAGCACGGTGGCGGTGGTGGTGCCGTCGCCGGCCACGTCGGAGGTCTTGGAAGCGACTTCCTTGACCATCTGCGCGCCCATGTTCTCGAACTTGTCCTTGAGTTCGATCTCCTTGGCCACGGAGACGCCGTCCTTGGTGACGGTGGGGGCGCCGAAGGACTTCTCCAGCACCACGTTGCGGCCCTTGGGTCCCAGGGTGGCCTTCACGGCGTTGGCGAGGACGTCCACGCCACGAGCCATGCGCTTACGGGCGTCGTCGGAAAACTTGACCTGTTTCGCTGCCATTTTCGTTACTTCCTATGCATCGGTTGTCAAACAAGAACGCAAACGTCGTTTGGCGGGCTCTGGGGCTTAGCCTTCCACCACGGCGAGGATATCGGACTCGCTCATGATCAGGACTTCTTCGCCGTCGATCTTCTGTTTCTCGACGCCGAAGCCCTCCTTGAAGATCACGGTGTCGCCGACCTTGACGTCCAGGGGGCGCACTTCGCCGTTATCGAGAATCCGGCCGTTACCGACGGCGAGAACCTCGCCACGTGTCGGCTTTTCCTGGGCGTTGCCCGGAAGCACGATGCCGCCAGCGGTCTTCTGTTCTTCTTCCACGCGACGGATGACGACGCGATCGTGCAGAGGACGGATGTTCATTGCTCACGTACTCCTGATGGTTGGCTATGTCACGCCTGGCGTGACGGTGGTCGTTATCGGCTCCGCAGCGGGGCCGCGAAGTGAAGGCGAATGCCTTCCGTGTCATTGGCCCGGCGCCGGGGCGCCGAGCCGAAACCGTTGCTAGCCCAACAGTGGGGGCGGGCGAATGGCTTTCAAGGCCCCGGAGGAAAATTTTTTCATCCGAGCGCACTCAGCGGCGCGCGTCGCCCCGGGGAATAAAGTCACCCTCCAGGGGGCCGTCCTCGGGGGTGGTCCGCGCACTCTGCTCGCCGCTATCCCGTCCGGCCTGGTGCCAGTCGTCGGCCGGGCGGCGCTGGTGGCCGCCGGCGCCCATCGAGGCGGCCTGGAAGCGCAGCCCGAGACGCGCCAGTCCCTTGCCGAGCAGTCGCCGGGCATCGGGGATCAGGCACAGCAGGCCCAGGCCGTCGGAGACAAAGCCCGGCGCCATCAGCAGGGCCCCCCCGAAGATCAGGGCCGCCCCGGTGAGCAGCTCGCCGGTGGGGACTTCGCCGCGAGCGAAGCGTTCCTGGGCTCGGGCCAGGGTGGCCACGCCCTCGCGGCGGATCAGGTGCAGGCCGATAACGCCGGTGGCCAGCACCATCAGTAGGGTGGTCAGCAGGCCGATCTGGCTGCCCACCGAGAAGAGGATCACGAAGTCGAGCAGGGCGAAGAGGGTAAAGAAGAGCAGAAACGGCATGGGGCCTCCGGGCATCGCAATAGCCAGGAGATGGGGGGAGGCGTGAGGGTTTTCAAGGCGCCGCCTGGGCGATCTCACCTGGGCGTGCTAGCTTATATAGGTTGCTGCATTGCACAAAATTACGGGCGGGCGGGTTCCCCCGCGCCGCTCCCTGACGATGAGGAGAAGACGGATGTCGACGGACAAGACGGTGATCGCCATTACCGGTGGCGCACGCGGGCTGGGGCTGGCGATGGCCCAGCGGCTGGGGCGCCAGGGGGCGCGACTGGCGCTGCTGGATCGCGAGGCCGAGACCCTGGATAGCGCCGTGGGGGCGCTGGCCGAGTCGGGTATCGAGGCCCAGGCCTTCGTCGCCGATGTGGCCGACGAGGCCTCGGTGACCCAGGCCTTCGCCGATATCGCCGAGCGGATGGGCCCCGTGCAGGGACTGGTCAATAACGCCGGTATCACCCGCGACGGCCTGCTGATCAAGGCCAGGGACGGCAAGGTCGAGAAAGGCCTCTCCCTGAGCCAGTGGCGGCAGGTAATCGATGTCAATCTGACCGGCGTCTTCCTGTGTGGCCAGGCGGCGGCCCTGCAGATGGTCGAGGCGGGCCGGGGCGGGGTGATCGTCAATATCTCCAGCATCTCCCAGGCCGGCAACATGGGCCAGAGCAATTATGCCGCGGCCAAGGCCGGGGTGACGGCGCTGACCGTGACCTGGGCCAAGGAGCTGGCCCGTCACGGGGTGCGGGTGGGCGCCGTGGCGCCGGGCTTTATCAAAACCGAGATGACGGCGGCGATTCGCCCGGAAATGCTCGAGAAGATCGCCCGCGGCATTCCCCTGGGCAAGCTGGGGCAGCCGGAAGATATCGCCGAGAGCGTGGCTTTTATCTTCAATAATGCCTACTTCACCGGTCGGGTCATCGAATGCGATGGTGGCCTGAGGATCTGAGCTGTTTGCGAGAAATTGCCGAGGATCTTCGATACCGCTGGCTCTTTACCGGCTACCGGCCGGCTTATCGAAGGCGATGATGGCCTGAGGATCTGAGAAAGAAGGAAGAAGAAGCCCGGGGGCTGGTGCCCCCGGGAGCGGCTCAGAAGGCGAGCTGATCACGCATGGCCTCCACGGTGGCCGGACCGATGCCGCTGACCCGGGTCAGGTCATCGGGGTCGCTGAAAGGACCGTTGGTCTCGCGATCCTCGATGATGGCCTGGGCCTTGCTGGGCCCGATGCCGGGCAGTTCGGCCAGCATCTCCGCATCGGCCTGGTTGACATTGATCGGGGCCATCTCCTGGGCCAGGCTCAGCGGGGCCAGGCCCAGGAGCAGGGCGAATACCAGCCCCTTGAGGGTTGCGTTCATTGCCCATCCTCCCTAAGGGTTAGAGGGTTTGTGTAACCGACAGGTTACAAATTAACCCTAGCGCCTGACCTCTCCGGTGCTGTCAGCCTTTGGCGGTTTCTCCTATCGGCGATTGGCGGTGTCTGTCGGCCGACGCGGTCCGGTGCGGCTGGTATACTGAGGCGCCCATCAACGCGCCGAGGAGACGCCCGCCCCATGTCCACCGACTCCCCCCTGATCATCGCCCTGGATTTTCCCTCTCTGGATGCCGCCCTGTGCCTGGCGGACCGGCTCGACCCGAGCCGCTGCCGGCTCAAGGTGGGCAAGGAGCTGTTTACCCGCAGTGGCCCGGATGTGCTGGAGGCCCTGCATGGCCGCGGCTTCGAGGTGTTCCTCGATCTCAAGTTTCACGATATTCCCAATACCGTGGCCGGCGCCGTCCAGGCGGCGGCGGAACAGGGTGTCTGGATGGTCAATGTGCATGCCGGCGGCGGGCGCCGCATGATGGAGGCGGCTCGCGAGCGCCTCGACCGGCACGGTCTCGCGACTCACCTGATCGCGGTGACCGTCTTGACCAGCATGGAGGCGGCCGACCTCGCCGAGGTGGGGGTGAGCGTCGCGCCGGCCGAGCAGGTCGAGCGCCTGGCGCAGTTGGCTCAGGCCAGCGGCATGAACGGTGTGGTCTGCTCGGCCCAGGAATCGGCGCGGCTGCGGGAGCTATGCGGCGAGGCGTTCCTCAAGGTGACGCCGGGGATTCGTCCCAGCTTCGCCGAGGCGGGGGATCAGCGGCGCATCCTGAGCCCGGCCCAGGCCATGGCGGCGGGCAGTACGCACCTGGTGGTGGGGCGGCCGGTGACCCAGGCCGAGGACCCCATGGCGGCCCTGGCCGCTATCGAGGCCGAACTGGCCGAAGCCTGACGCCGTCCCTTCGTTACTCCCCCTCGGTGCCGGTGCAGTCACTCTCCCTCGATACCGGTGACCGGTTTGGTGGTGCCCCAGTCGCGGCAGCTGGGGCATTGCCAGTGCAGGCGCTCTCCCGAGAAACCGCAGCGCCGACAGCGGAAACGCGGGTGCCGGGCCAGCAGCGCCTCGGTGTGCTGCTTGAGCAGCTCGACGCGCTCGCGTTCCTCGGCGTCGGCGCTGCGCGCATAGAGATCCATCAGGTAGTCCAGCGCCCGCAGGCTGGGAGTCCGCAACAGCTGCTCGCGAATCAGTGCCTCGGCGGCGGCATTGCCCTCGTGGTGCTGGCGGCTCCTGGCGAGGGCCAGCAGGGCGCTGGTAAAGGGCGCGCGTTCGATCAGGGTCGTGAGGTAGTCCTCGAATCCCCGGGGATCTGCCAGGCGGCGATAGGCCTCCGCCAGGGGCTCCAGGATAATGGGGCTGAAGTCGAGGTCCTGGTCGGGGATCCGCTTAAGCAGCTTGGCCTCGGCCTTGTAGTGCCCGGTGTCATGCTCCAGCCGGGCGAGTAGCCAGGTGGCGCGCACGCATTGTGGGTCAATGCCGAGCGCCTGGCGCAGCTGCTTGCGAGCGGGGCCGGGGCTGGCCTGCTGGAGTGCCTGCTCGGCCAGCTCGCAGAGCCAGTGACCGGCGGCGCGGCGCAGCTCCTCCTGCTCGCGGACCAGTTCCGGTACCGCCACCTCCAGGGCCGCCTGCCAGGCCTTCTCCCGTTCCAGCAGGTCGACCAGTAAGCGCTTGGCGGCCAGGCGCAGTTCTGCGTCCTGAGCCTCGCGGGTGATCCCCTGGAGCAGCCGCTCGGCGCGGTCGTGCAGGCCGAGCTTGAGGAAGTCCCGGGCCAGCTCCAGCTGCACCCGTTGCCCTTGAGCGGGGGTCAGGGCGGGGCGGGCCAGCAGGTTCTGGTGAATCTTCACCGAGCGATCGGCTTCGCCCCGGGCGCGAAACAGGCTGCCCAGGGCGATATGGGTGTCGATGGTGTCGCTGTTGACTTCCAGGGCGCTGACGAAGGTCTCGATGGCCCGGTCGGGCTCTTCGTTGAGCAGGTAGTTGAGGCCCACGAAGTAGTCACGGGAGAGGCGTGTCTGGGAGGCCGTCTCGTCGTTGCCAGCCACGCTGCGCCGGCCCAGCCACCAGCCGATGGCGACCGCTGCCAACAACAGGGCCAGCAGCAGAAGGTCCATCATTTACGGCAGTTCCTTGAGCTCCTGGACGCGCAGCTGGTCCAGCTCCTTGCGTTGCTGCTGGTTGTGTCGCTGGGCGCGGGTCAGCCGAGTGCGCAGGCGCAGGTAGACGCCACTCATGGCCAGCATGCCCAGCAATACGCCGCAGGTCAGGGCGGCCAGCAGCCAGACCGACAGCGAGGCGGGCGGCAGGTCGAGCCAGATCAGGTTGAGGGGCACGGCCTGCTGGTTATTGACGGCAAAGAGAATGCCGACCAGCAGCACCAGGATCAGGATGACGGCTAGGATCACGCCTTTTATCCAACGCATGGAGCTTCCTTCGATCTTGTCTGTCGTCATGGCGCGGGGCGCCCTTCGCCCTCAGTACCCCAGGGCACGGCTGGCATTGACCTGCTCGCGCAGCTCCTTGCCGGGCTTGAAGTGTGGCACGAATTTACCGTCCAAGGCGACCGGGTCGCCGGTCTTGGGATTGCGGCCGACGCGTGGCTCCCGGTAGTGCAGGGAGAAGCTGCCGAAGCCGCGGATCTCGACCCGCCCCCCGTCGGCCAGGGCATTGGTGATGTCGTCGAGAATGATGCGTACGGCGGCCTCGACTTCCTTGATCGACAGCTCTGGCTGTCGCATGGCGATCTGCTCGATCAACTCGGACTTGGTCATCGGCGATTCTCCAAGGGCAATGCCGGGTCTGCGGTTCTTGTTTGTTCTCAGCATACTGTGCAAATCGTGATAAAACAACGAACTACAACACAGTGGTCGAGGTGGGCCGGCGGCGGTCGGGTTTCTGCTTGTCGGCGCCACCTCGGTTATACTGTCGCCACACCCATCGAAGACTTGTCCGAGGTTCTCCCTTGAGCGAAGTGACCCCCTCCGAAGACGTCGAACGCAAGCGGCTCCATTGGCACTCCCGGCGTGGGATGTGGGAGCTGGATCTGCTGCTGCTCCCCTTTCTCGAGGCCCGCTATGACGGCCTGGATGCCGACGACCGCGCCGCCTACCGGGCCCTGCTCGAGGAAGAGGATCAGGATCTGTTCGTCTGGCTGATGCGCCGCGAGCCTCCCGAGGCGCCGGCGATGCGGCGCATCGTCGCGCAGATCATCGAGCATGCCGAGCTCGGCGATCGCGATCAGTTTCGCGCCCTCTAGGTGGGCGCTGCTGCCGCCGCTGCTGAGCGGCGGTGGCGTTCTCCTGCTGTTGGTCTGGCAAGCGCCGCCGGGGATCGTCGCCCTGGCGGCGCTGTCGTTGGTGGTCGGGCTGGGGTGGCTGGCCCGGCGGCGGCCGCGGGGGCGGCTGCGCTTCGTGCCGCTGGGCCATGGCGGGGAGTGGCAGTGGGCCGAGCCGCGGGGCGAATGGCGGCGAGTCCGCCTGGACTGCGACTACCTGGGGCCCTGGTTGATCGGCCTGCGCCTGGGGGCGCGACGGCTCTGGGTATGGCCGGATAGCGCCGCCCCCGAGGCGCGGCGTCGGCTGCGGCGGTGGCTGGTCGTGCGTCGCGGGATGAGCTAGTCGAGCGCGTCCAGTCCGATAAAGGAGGGCCGGGGGTCGGCGGCGCCGCTCGGGCAGTCGCGGTTGTAATGCAACCCCCGGGATTCCCGGCGTGCCTGGGCCAGGCGCACGGTAAGGCGGGCCAGGCGCAGCGAGTGCCAGAGGCTGGCCAGGGCCACGGTGGGGGCATGATGCCGCCACTCGGCGCTCACCCGCTCGCCGAGTTCACGCAGCCGCGCCTCGGCCTCGGCCAGGCCGGCGTCGTCGCGAACGATGGCCACGCGCCGGCTCATGATCTCGCCCAGCTCGCCCTGGAGGGCGGCGACACGTGACGCCGCGGGGGGCTCGCCGCGGGAGGACGCCGCCGGTCGTGGCGCCTGCCATTCACGAGGCGCTCGGCGCAGGACCCGAGCCGCGGCCCGGGCGAACACCAGGCACTCCAGCAGCGAGTTGCTGGCCATGCGGTTGGCGCCGTGCAGGCCGGTGGCCGCCACCTCGCCGATGGCATAGAGGTGGACCACCTCGGTGGCGCCATTCAGGTCGGTGACCACGCCGCCGCAGCTGTAGTGGGCGGCGGGCACCACCGGAATCGGCGCCCGGGTGATATCCAGGCCGCGGGCCAGGCAGTGCGCCTGGATGGTGGGAAAGAGGCGGCGGATCGTCGCGGCCGGCAGGTGGCTGATATCCAGCCAGACATGCTCGCCGCCTTCGCGTTGCATCTGGGCGTCGATGGCCCGGGCGACGATATCCCGCGGTGCCAGCTCGGCCCGATCATCGAGGGCCGGCATAAAGCGTTCGCCGGCCAGGTTGCGCAGGATGCCGCCCTCGCCGCGCACCGCCTCGCTGATCAGGAAGGGGGCGCCCTGGGGGTCATAGAGGCAGGTGGGGTGGAACTGCTGAAATTCCAGGTTCATCAGCGGGGCGCCCAGCTCGGCGGCCATCAGCATGCCCTCGCCCCGGGTCGGGGCGGGGCTGGTGGTGTGACGATAGAGGCCGCTGGCGCCACCGCTGGCCAGCACCGTGTCGCCGGCCAGCAGGAGGGTCTCTTGTCCTCGATCGTCCAGGCAGCGGGCGCCGCGGCAGGCGCCGTGGGCGTCCCGAAGCAGGCCGATGGCGGTGAGCGACGGGCACAGGGTGATGCGCGGGTGGGCCTGGGCCCGGGCGACCAGGGTCTCGATGACCGCGCGTCCGGTGGCGTCCGCGGCGTGGATGATGCGCCGGGCGCCGTGGCCGCCTTCGCGGGTCAGGTGGTAGGGGTAGGGGGCCTCGGGGCGCGGGTCCGGAGTAAAAGGCACGCCGAGGGCGAGCAGCCAGTCGATGGCCTCGGGCCCCTGGGTCACGGTGAAGCGCACCGCGGCCTCGTCGCACAGGCCGGCCCCCGCCACCAGGGTATCCGCCACATGGGATTCGATATCGTCGTCGGGGGCCAGCACGGCGGCGATGCCACCCTGGGCCCAGCGGCTGGCGCCGGCGTCATCGCTGGCCGGTCGCAGCAGGGTGACCGGGCGATGATCGGCCAGGTCCAGCGCCAGGGCCAGGCCGGCGACGCCGCCGCCGATGACCAGGACGCGTTCCGCGGGCGTCGTCATGGGTGGCCCTCCGTCTTGTCGATGACCGGGACGCATTCGGCGGCTGTCGTCATGGGCGGCCCTTCGTCCTGTCGATGATCTGGGGATGCCGCGCGGCGCGTCGCCGCAGGCGTCGGCTGGGGAGTCGCCGCAGCTTGCCTAGCTCCTCGGCCAGGGTCTGGGTCAGGCGCGCCAGTTCGCGATTCAGCCACAGGTAGCCGCTGGGGCTGAACAGCAGGCGGCCATCCTCGGTGCGTCCCCCCTGGGCCTGGTCGCCGTAGCGCTGCAGGTCGAAGGTGATGTCGTCCACCTGAATGGACTGACCGGTGCGCACCTGATAGGCCAGGCTGCCGAGGACCCGCGCCAGGCTATGCTGGGTTTCCCTGAGGCCCGTCATGGCGTCGATGCGCTCATGCCCCGAGCGGGTGTTCCAGTGACTCTCCAGCAGCAGCTCGATGGTGGAGAGCATACGCCGTTGCAGGGAGATCAGGTTGTCCAGATCGCGACGTCGCAGGCGCCCCTCGCTATGAATGGCATCGATCAGGCCGCGCTGCTTGACCAGCAGGCCGCTGGTGGTCTTGAGGGCCTCCCGGGCGGAGGGATCGACCCCGGCCGCGGCGCCGGTGTGGGCCTGGTAGAGCCGGGCCATGGTTTCCAGGTTGTCGGCCATCAGGAAGCGCAATACATCGGTGGCCTTCTGGGGCAGCAGCAGCAGGGTCACCGTCAGCCCCACGCAGGTGCCCAGCAGCACATCGAAGCCCCGCCACAGGGCCAGGGTCAGATCCTGGTGGCCGTCGCCGGCCACCAGCAGCAGGCTGATGGTAAACATCAGGCCGCCGTAAGCGTGACGCTTGCCGAAGGTGATATAGGTGGCCAGGGCGATGCCCAGCAGCAGCCAGCCGAGCAGCAGGCCCGGGGGCGGGTCGGGGATCAGGGTGATCAGGACGCCCCAGCCGACGCCGGTGACGGTGCCCAGCAGGCGTTGCTTGGCCTTGTCCAGGACGCCGCCGATATGCGGCAGGTTGCCCATCACCATGGCGGTGCTGACCAGGGCCCAACTGCCGTGGGGGATCGGCAAGAGCGTGATGGTCAGGTAGGTGATCGCTACCGCGGCGCAGATTCGCAGCGCATGAATGGGCCGTCGATGGCGGTAGTTGACGTAGGGGTCGCGAAGGCGAAACGATCTCATCGAGGAGTGCCCCGGAGCGAATGGCTCATCGAATCGATGATGGTGCCCGGAGCCGGGCTCGAACCGGCACGGTGTTGCCACCGAGAGATTTTAAGTCTCTTGCGTCTACCAATTTCGCCATCCGGGCGGGAGGTTCGAGCAGGGAAAATCAAGAAATGGAGGCTGGAGTCGGAATCGAACCGGCGTACACGGAGTTGCAGTCCGCTGCATGACCACTCTGCCATCCAGCCTCACTGAGTCGGGCCATTTCCATCACGCTTGCGTGAAAATGGAGCGGGAAACGAGATTCGAACTCGCGACCCTCGCCTTGGCAAGGCGATGCTCTACCACTGAGCTATTCCCGCCTGACTCGAGAGCGAATTATACGGATAACTGCGTGTCTGTCAAACAGTTATTGCGATCTTTCTTACATCGAGCGGCTCAGGTGCGGCCAGGCGGCACGCAGGTACTGGGCCATGGACCACAGGGTCAGGGCGGCGGCGGCATAGAGGGTCACGACCCCCAGCTGAGCCACCGGTGAACCGGGGAGGAAGCCCAGCAGCAGCAGCAGGGCCACCATCTGCAGGGTGGTCTTGACCTTGCCGATCCAGGAGACGGCCACCAGGCCGCGCTTGCCCATCTCGGCCATCCACTCCCGCAGCGCCGAGATGACGATCTCGCGGCCGATGATCACCAGCGCCGGCAGGGTCAGCCAGAGGCTCTCGTAGCGCTCGATCAGCAGGGCCAGGGCCACCGCCACCATCAGCTTGTCGGCCACCGGGTCGAGGAAGGCGCCGAAGGGGGTGGCCTGGTCCCAGCGCCGGGCCAGGTAGCCATCCAGCCAGTCGGTAATCGAGGCCAGGGCGAAGAGGGTCGCCGCCAAGGGCAGGCTCCAGCCATAGGGCAGGTAGAAGATGACCACCAGCAGGGGGATAAACGCGATGCGGGCCAGGGTGAGTAGGTTGGGGATATTCATCGTCGGGTCGCGTGTCCTTGCCGGAGAAGTCGAAAGGGCCATTCTACCCGCGGGGGCGGGGATCATCCATGCAGGGCCTGATAAATGGTCTCGGCGAGGGCGTCGCTGATGCCGGGCACCCGGGATAGCTCGTCGCGACTGGCCTGGCGGACGCCTTGCAGGCCGCCGAAGAAGCGCAGCAGCTCGCGACGCCGCTTGGGGCCCACGCCGGGGATCGCCTGCAGGGTCGAGGTGCGACGGGCCTTGTCGCGCTTGGCGCGATGGCCGGCGATGGCGTAGCGGTGGGATTCGTCGCGAATATGCTGAATCAGGTGCAGGGCCGGGGAGTCCGCCTCCAGGGCCAGGGGGCGCTCGGCCCCTTCCAGGAAGAGGGTCTCCAGTCCCGCCTTGCGGGTGCTGCCCTTGGCGACCCCCAGCAGGCGAATCTCGCTCAGGCCATGCGCCTCCAGCACCTCGCGGGCCATGCGCAGTTGCCCCTTGCCGCCATCCACCACCAGGAGGTCGGGGCGCTTGCCTTCGCCCTCGGCCAGGCGCTTGAAGCGCCGGCTCAAGGCCTGATGCATGGCGCCGTAATCGTCCCCGGGGGCGATGCCTTCGATGGCGTAGCGGCGATAGTCGGAGGTCAGCGGGCCATCGGGGCCGAAGGCCACGCAGGAGGCGATGGTCGCCTCGCCCTGGCTATGGCTGATATCGAAGCACTCCAGGCGGGTGGGGGCGGCCGCCAGGCCGAGGGCCTGGCGCAGGGCCTCGAAGCGTCGCGCCAGTTCCGTCTGGTTGGCCAGTTGAGTGGCCAGGTGCTGTTCGGCGTTGGTCTGGGCCAGTCCCAGCCACTGGGCGCGGTGGCCACGCACCTGATGGGTCAGGCGCACCCGGCGTCCGGCTTGCTGGCTCAGGGCGGCCTGGAGCAGGTCGGCATCCGGCAGGGCCAGGCCGGTGATCACCTCCTCGGGGACCTCCCGGGCGGAGCCCAGGTAATACTGGCTGACCAGCTCGCCGAGCAGCGCCTCCGGAGCCAGATCGAGGCCATTACCGGGGGTGTGGTGATTGACCCCCAGCATGCGCCCCTGGCGGATGGTGAGTACCGCCACGCAGAGCCCGCCGGGACGCTCCGCCAGGGCGAAGAGGTCGGCGTCGCCGCCACCGGTGTCCACGTACTGGCGGGCCTGGAGGCGGCGTAGCTGCTGAATCTGGTCGCGCAGTCGCGCCGCCTCCTCGAAGGCCAGCGCCTGGCTGGCGGCCTCCATGGCGCGAGTCAGTTCGTCGGTGACCTGCTCGCTCTTGCCGGAGAGGCAGAGCACCGCATGCTCCAGGTCGCGGCGGTAGCTGGCCTCGTCGATCAGCCCCACGCAGGGGGCGCTGCAGCGCTGAATCTGGTACTGCAGGCAGGGGCGCGAGCGATGGGCGAAGACGCTGTCTTCGCAGTTGCGGATGCGGAAGATCTTCTGCATCAGCGACAGACTCTCGCGCACCGCGCCACTGCTCGGATAGGGGCCCAGGTAGCGGCCGTCATCGCGGCGCCGCCGGGCGCGCTTGTACTCCAGTGCCGGATAGGGGTGGCGGTCGCTGACGAAGACGAAGGGGTAGGACTTGTCGTCCCGCAGCAGGATGTTATAGGGCGGACGCAGCTCCTTGATCAGGGTCTGCTCCAGCAGCAGGGCCTCGGTCTCGCTGTGGGTCAGGGTGACCCGGATATCGGCGATACGTGCCACCAGGGCCTGGGTCTTGGCGTTGAGGGTGCCACGGAAATAGCTGGCCAGCCGCGCCCTCAGGCGTTTGGCCTTGCCCACATAGAGGGTGTCGCCGGCGTCGTCATACATGCGGTAGACGCCGGGGCCCTGGCCGATGGTCTTGAGAAAGCGCTGGGAATCGAAACTCATGGAGGTCATGCCGCTGTGTCTGCGGCCAGCATACCAGAGTCGGAGACCTCGTGGCCTGTCGGTGCTGGCCGCTGGCTCGGCAGGCGCCGCTCCCGAGCCCCTGGATCGGCAAACAGCCTAGGAGTCGTTGGTCTGGTAGCCCTCTACGAGGCCATAGCGCAGCCCCAGGTGGGTCAGCTCCACGTCGGAGTGCACCTCGAGCTTCTCGAAGATGCGATAGCGGTAGGTGTTGACCGTCTTGGGGCTGAGGAAGAGGCGATCGGAAATATCGCTGACCTTGTGACAGTTGACGATCATCATCGCCACCTGCAGCTCGCGCTGGGAGAGCTGGTCGAAGGGGTTGTCCTGAATGCTGATCCGCGACAGGGCCAGGCGCTGGGCCATTTCCGGGCTGATATAGCGCTGACCGGCGAAGACGCTGCGCACGGCGTTGACCATCTCCGGCAGTTCGGTGCCCTTGGAGATAAAGCCGCTGGCGCCGGCATCCAGCAGGCGCTGGGCGAAGGCGTCTTCGAGGTAGGCGGTCAGCACCAGGACTCGGATATCGCTCATCCCCTTGATGATCTTGCGGGTGGCCTCTAGCCCGCCGATACCGGGCATGCGGATATCCATCAACACGATATCGGGACGGTGTTGACGGGCCTGGGCGATGGCTTCCTCGCCGTCGGCGGCTTCCGCCACCACCGTGATGCCCTCTTCGGCATCCAGCATCCGGGCGATGCTGGTGCGCACCAAGTGATGATCATCTGCGACAATGACCCTGATCAAAGCGTTACCCCGATGGCAGTTGAGTCGTCTCGATGACGGGCGTGTCGCGCCTCGTCCATGAAAGCCCAAGCTTAGCTTCATTTAGGGGCGCTATCTAGCAGGGGGAGGCCCCAAGATCAGCAAGTGACGATTAATTCCGAAAAAGGGGTTGACGGTTTCAGGAGGGGGGCGTAATATTCGCCTCGTCGCTGAGGGAGACGCCAGCAGCGACAGCCCGAATGACGCTACAGACATTCAGTGTGGGGCCTTAGCTCAGCTGGGAGAGCGCAACACTGGCAGTGTTGAGGTCAGCGGTTCGATCCCGCTAGGCTCCACCAACCGAATAGAAGAAAAGCCACCGCCTAGCGCGGTGGCTTTTTTCGTTGTTTCTGCTTTTGGCCGTTGCGATTCAGTGGGCGAGGCGCCAGGAGCGAACCAAGCAAGAGGCCGGCCCCTGCTAGGCAGGGGCCGGCCTCTTGCGTTACGGAGGGGGTGAGGCCTGTCTAGCCGTCCACCTTGCCCAGCAGCAGGAACTCCAGCAGCGCCTTCTGGGCATGTAGCCGGTTGCCGGCCTCCTGCCAGACCACGGCGCGGGGGTCATCGAGCAGGGTCTCGCTGATCTCCTCGCCGCGGTGGGCGGGCAGGCAGTGCAGGAAGAGGGCGTCCGGCTTGGCCAGATCGAGCAGCGCCTCGGTGACCTGGAGGTCGGCGAAGTCCCGCTCGCGCTTGGCCTGCTCCTCCTCCTGGCCCATGGAGGCCCACACATCGGTGGTCACCAGGTCGGCGTCAGCCACCGCCTGGCGAGGGTCGCGAACCAGGCTGACCCGGTCGCCGGCGGCGGCGAGGATATCCTCGCGGGGCTCGTAGCCTTCGGGGCAGCAGATGCGCAGCTGGAAGTCGAACTGGCGGGCGGCGTTGATCCAGGAATGGCACATGTTATTGCCGTCGCCGACCCACACCGCGGTCTTGCCGCGCACGTTGCCACGCAGCTCGGTCCAGGTCATCACATCGGCGAGCAGCTGGCAGGGGTGGTAGTCGTCGGTCAGGGCATTGATCACCGGCACGCTGCTGGCGGCGGCGAAGGCCTCCAGGCCCTGGTGGGAGAAGGTGCGGATCATCACCGCATCGACCATTTCCGAGAGCACCCGGGCGGTGTCGCCGACCGGCTCGCCACGCCCCAGTTGGGTGTCGCGGGACGAGAGGAAGAGGGCGTGGCCACCGAATTGCGCCATGGCGGTCTCGAAGGAGACCCGGGTGCGGGTCGAGGACTTCTCGAAGATCATCGCCAGGGTGCGGTTGGCGAAGGGCGTATAGGTGGGGCCCTGGGTCTTGAGGCCGGTCTTGATGGAGATGGCCCGACGAATCAGGTAGGCGAGCTCCT
The DNA here is from genome assembly GCF_023708045.1 of Halomonas sp. NCCP-2165. NCBI lineage: Bacteria > Pseudomonadati > Pseudomonadota > Gammaproteobacteria > Oceanospirillales > Halomonadaceae > Halomonas > Halomonas sp. NCCP-2165. Next base: position 152 of record NZ_BRCY01000013.1, on the reverse strand, counting down.
CGGGGCTCAGATCCAGCAGGGTCAGGAAATGGCGTGCCGCCATGGTGTCTCTCCGCGTAAAACGACCATCCTAGCTAGCCGGACGGTGTGGCGCAACGCGTGGGGGCAGGGTCATCGCCGTCGGAGTCGCTGAGGGGCGCTGGGGGCAGGAT